>CAYRBQ010000049.1:0-13296 GCA_964422305.1 uncultured Reyranella sp.
AGAAGAAGTTTTCCTTCCCCCGTCTGCGGGGGAAGGTGGCGCGAAGCGCCGGAAGGGGGTCATGGCTCGTCCTCCTCGCCTTGCTGCTGCTGCTCTCGTTCCCGGCGCTGGCGACCGAGCCGTCCGAGGTGCTGCCCGATCCCGCGCTCGAATCGCGGGCGCGCGAGATCGGCCGGGCGCTGCGCTGCGTCGTCTGCCAGAACCAGTCGATCGACGATTCCTCGGCCGAGGTGGCGCGCGACATGCGCCGCGCCGTGCGCGAGCGCGTGGTCGCGGGTGACAGCAACCAGGCCGTCTTCGACTTCATGGTCGCCCGCTACGGCGACTACGTGCTGCTGAAGCCCCCCTTCCGTGCCGGCACGCTCATTCTTTGGCTTGGCGCGCCGCTTCTGCTGCTGCTGGCTGGCGGCGCGCTCTTGCTTGCCGCGCGACGTCGCAAGCCCGTCACGGCCCCGAAGCCGCTCGACGAGGAGGAGCGCCGTCGCCTCGACGCCCTCCTGAAGGGCTGAGCGCCGATGCTCGAATTCCTGCTCGCGCTCCTCACCACCGCCACCGTCGGGGCGCTGCTCTGGCCGCTGCTGCGCGCGCGTGTCGATCATCGCGGCCGCCTCGACGCCGAACTCGCGATCTACAAGGACCAGCTCGCCGAGCTGGAGCGCGAGCGCGCCGCCGGCACCCTGTCCGAGGCGGAGGCCGAGGCGGCGAAGATCGAGATCGAGCGCCGCATCCTCGCCGCGGGGAGTGGTGCGCAAACGACGGCCGCGACGTCGCCCTCCATGCAGAAGTGGCTGCCGCCGGCGCTGTCGCTTTTCGTGCCGCTCGTGGCGCTCGGCCTCTATCTCCAGGTCGGTCGCCCCGGCCTGCCGTCGGCGCCCTTCGGGTCGGACCGCATCGCCGAGCATCCGGCGCCGCAACAGCTCGACGTGTCGCGCCTGCTCGCCGAGGCGCGCGCGCGTCTCGCGCAGAATCCCGACGATGCCGATGCGCTGGCGGCCCTGGGCGAAGGCCTGACGCTCGAAGCCGGCGGCACGGTCACGCAGGCCGCCGCCGAGGCGCTGCGCCGCGCCATCGCCAAGGCGCCCGATGATCCACGCACGCACTACTATCTCGGCCTGCACGAGGCGCAGAGCGGCGATTCCAAAGCCGCCATCGCCCGCTGGCGCACGCTCGAGGAGCGCAGCCCGCCGGACGCGCCCTATCTCGGCCTGCTGCGCGCCGAGATCCAGCGCGTGGCCAAGCTCGCCGGCATCGACGTCCCGCAGCCGCCGACCGCGTCCGCCATGCCCCAGCCCTCGCGTGAACAGCAGGAGGCGATGGCCGCGCTCTCGCCGGAGCAGCGCCAGCAGGCGATCCGGTCCATGGTGGAGGGGCTGGCGACGCGGCTCCAGGAGAACCCGCAGGACCGCGCCGGCTGGCTGCGGCTCGCCAACGCCTGGAAAGTGTTGGGCGAGAACCAGAAGGCCGCGGAGGCCTATGGTCGGGCCGATACTCTGGGCCCGGTCGATGCCCGCATCCTGGCCGACTGGGCCGAGACCCATGTGCGCCAGCTCAGCCCCGGTGCCGCGCCCTCCCTCGAGGCGGTGACGATCCTGGAGCGCCTGGAGAAGGCCGAGCCGCGCAACGCGCTGGCCCTTTTCTATCTCGGCGCCGCCGCCTACGCCGCCGGCAACAAGCCGGCCGCCGTCCAGCGCTGGAAGACCCTGCTCACCCTGTTGCCTGCCGACGCCCCGATCCGGCCCATGCTGGAGCAGCGCCTACGCGAGGCGGAGGGCGGCTGAGCTCCGTCCGGCCAGCCGGCAAGTCCTTCCAAATCGGAAACGATACCGGCTGCCGAAGCCAACTAATCGCAGTACCTAGGCAGGGTCTTTGAGGGCCGGGTCTCGATGTCGGTTGCGGGTTTGCGGGCATCCTTGTCGCTTCTGCCGTCGCGCACTGCGCCGGCCGGCTCGTTGCTCGCGCGCCTGCGGGGAGCGCTCGGCACCCCGGCCGCGTCCTGGGCCGCCGCCGCGGCACTGCTGTTCTTCGCCGGCTGCCTCGCCTCCTTCGCCTATCTCGGCGACGCCGTGCATCAGACCGAAGCGGACGCCGAGCGGCGCCGCGCCGCCGGCATCCTCGAGCTGGTGCGGGCCGGCGACGAGCTCGTCCATGGCGCGCTCGCCTACAGCGACGGCAGCTACCGCTCCGAGAGCGCACTGCCGGCATTGGCCTCCGCCTGGCGCCGCTTCGACGAGCGCCTCGGCCAGCGCTGCCCCGATCCGGCCGCGCCGATCTGCCGCGACGCCTGGAAGCTCCGCGACGTCATGGCGCCGCTGATGGCCGAGACGACGCCGGTCTTCGACCACGCGGACATTCGCGACATGTTCACCCGCCATGCCGGGCTGACCGATGCGGGCGTTGCCGTGGCGACCGGCCTCGAACGCACCGTCGATACGATCCTCGACGGCTATCGGGGCGCCCTGCTGGTTCTCGCGCTGGGCCTTCTGGGCTTCGGCGCGTCGGGCGGGGTGCTGATGGTCGTGGTCGGCCGCAACGCCCTGGAGCGTCAGGCCCTGCTGGCCGACGCCCGCCAGGCCGAGACGCTCCTCGTCGAGACGCTCGAGGCGTTGCCCGCCGGCATCGTCGTCTACGATGCCGACGAGCGGCTGATCCTGTTCAACTCCGCGGCCCGCAGGATCAGCCCCGTGCTCGACCGTCCCGACGCGATCGGCATGACCTATGCCGAGCTGGCCCATGCCTCGATGGGCGCGGACGGCGCGACCGACGAGCACGGCCTGCCGCAGAGCGTGGACGACTGGGTCCGCCGCTTCCGCTCGCGCGAAACGCAGCAGACGCGCCGCGGCGCCGACGGCCGTTGGTTCGAATGGTCGGAAAAGGCCATGCCGTCCGGCCGCACCGTCGGCCTGCGCGCCGACGTCACCCGGCTCAAGGAGCTGCAGCTTGCCAGCGAGTCGGCGCGCCAGGAGTACCAGCTCCTGGTCGAGTCGCTGGCCGACATGGTCTTCGAGCTCGATGTCGCCACCGGCATCATGACCTTCGCCAGCGCCGCCGCGCAGGAGCTGTTCGGCGTGCCGTCTTCCGAGCTGGTAGGCTCGCAGTCGCTCGACCGCGTGCACGAAGAGGATCGCCCGCTGCTGCGCGACACGATCCGCCGCGTTCTGCGCGCGCGCGACGCCGCCGACAGCGTGCACCAGGTGCGCTTCCGCATCCTCCATGCCGGCGGCGCGGTACGCCACGCCGAGGCGCGCTTCCGCAAGCTCGAGCGCAACGACGGTCAGGCGATCGTGAGCGGCGTCGTGCGCGACATCGACGAGCACGTCCGCCTCGCGCACCGGCTGGAACAGGAGCGGGCCCGCCTGCGCTCGATCGTCGAATCGAGTGGCGCGCTGGTCGTCCTCACCGATCGCAAGCTCGACATCCTGATGGCCAACCACGAGTTCGCCGCCTTCGCCGGCATCGGCGAGGAGCGTGCCGTCGGTCGCTCGTTGCCCGACTTCTTCGGGACCTCTGTCGAGCCGGCGGTTCTGGAGCATTGGCTCGGGCGCACCTGGCGCGAGGACGAGCTGCAGGCCGCCCGCACCACGCTGGCCGTCGCCGATGCGGGCGGTGTCGAGCGCAGCGTCGAGCTCACCGCCAGGCCGATCCTCGATGCCGCCGGCGAGGTCCGCCAGATCGTGTTCGTCGGCGTCGACGACACGGTGCGCCGCCAGACCGAGCGCGCCCTGTTCGACGCCGAGCGTCTCAAGAGCGTCGGCACGATCGCCGCCACCGTGATCCACGAGGTCAACCAGCCGCTGCAGGTCATCACCATGGTGGCCGAAGGCGCGCTCGAGGATCTCGAGGACTCGGCGCGCGCCGGTGAGCCGATCGATGTCGGGCCCGTTGCCGGGCGCTTCGAGCGCATCCTGAGGCAGGTCGAGCGCATGACACGTATCACCGGCGAGCTGCGCGCCTATTCGCGCGCCACCACGGGCGAGAAGCCCGCTCCCTTCGAGGCGCGCGCCGCTCTGCTGGGCGCGGTCGACCTGACGCGCGAGGTGGTGCGCAACGCCGGTATCGAGCTGGCGCTCGACTGCGACCGCGACCTGCCCTGGGTCTTGGGCCATGTCGGCCGCTTCGAGCAGGTCATGATCAACCTGATCAACAACGCCCGCGACGCGCTGCTCGAGGCCGACGGCCGGGACGCTGGCGGCAGGGGCGCTGACGACAGGGGGCGCCGCATCGACGTCACTGCCCGCACCGTGCTCACCGCGACCGGGACGGCGGCCCGCATCACCGTCGAGGACAACGGTGCCGGCATTCCCGCGACCCTCCTGCCGCGCATTTTCGAGATGTTCGTCACTTCCAAGCCGCGCGCCCAGGGCACTGGCCTCGGGCTGGCCGTCTGCCGGCGCATCGTGGCGGAGATGGGTGGCTCCATCATGGCCGCCAACCGGCCCGGCGGAGGAGCCTGCCTCACGGTGGTATTGCCGGAGGCCCCGGCGCCCCGGCACACTCTTTCCCGGCCGCCGCGCGCGGAGGCTGACGTGTCCCGCCAGCTCGCCTAGTCGACACCCGTCGCCGCCTACCCCGATCCGGAACCGCCGAGACACCGATGAACGTGCTGCTGGCCGAAGACAATGACGAGCTGCGCGCCGCCGTCGCCGGCCAGCTCGCTCGCCTGGGCCATCGCGTGGTCGAGGCCGCCGATGGCGAGGCGGCCCTGCTTGTCTGCCGGGCGCGGGAGGAAGCGGGGCAGCCGCCGTTCGATCTGCTGCTCACCGATGTCATGATGCCCCGGCTGGGCGGCCCCGAGCTGGCGCGCGAGATCGAAATGCGCTGGCCCGCCACCGCCATCGTCTTCATGTCGGGCTTCACCGACGAGGCGGCCCTCGATCCGCGCTATCCGCTGCTCACCAAGCCGTTCCGCCGTCAGGCCCTCGAGCAAACCCTGACTCGCGCGCTGGCCGCGCGTCCCGTTGCCGACGGTACATGAGCGATACGGGCGCCCCGCGCGCGGGACGGCGCCTGTCGCTCAGGTCGCGGCTGATCCTGCTGGTGCTGGCCACCATCGTCCCGCTGACCGCCTTCACGGTGGTTCGTCGCTGGATCGACTACAACGACGATCTCGCGGCCGCCGGCCAGAAGACCCTGGAACTGGCGCGCAGCCTCGCCATCGCCATCGAGAAAGACATCGAAGGCCGCATCAGCACCCTCGAGGTCCTGGCCCAGTCGAACGCGCTGGCCGAGGCCCGGTTCGAGCGTTTCCGCGAGCGGGCGGAATCGGTCATCCGCGAGCAGTTTCCCGGCTCGCACATCCTGGTCCTGCAAGCCGACGGGCAGCAGGTGATGAACACCCGGCTTCCCCCGGATGAAGCAGTCCTGCCCCGGCGCAAGGCGACGGCCAGCATACGCAAGGTCATGGAGACCGGCGCGCCCGTTGTCTCCGAGGTCTTCGTCGGCGTCACCGCCGGGCGTCCCCTGGTCTCGATCGACGTCCCGGTGAAGCGGCCCGACGGCTTCATCCCCTACATCCTGTCGCTCAACCCGCCGGTCGACGCCTTCGGGCAGACCATCGCCCGGCTGCATCTGCCCGAGGGATGGGTCGCGACCATCTACGATCAGAACGGCACCATCGTGAGCCGCAACATCGACCCTGCGAAGCATGTCGGCGAGCCCGCACTTCCCGGGCTGCTCGCCACCCTTCGATCGGGCAACGAAGGCGTGTCGCGCAAGGTGTCGCGCGAAGGCGTGCCGCTGCTGGCTGCCCTGGCCCGCATCCCGCGCACCGGATGGTCGGTCATGCTGGGCGTGCCGATCGAAGCCATCACGGGACCGGCGATCGACGAGGTCGTTCGGACCCTGGCCGAAGCCACGGTCGTCCTGTTGCTCGGCCTCGCCCTGGCGCTGCTGCTGGCGCGTCAGGTGACCCGCCCGATGGCGGCACTGCGCAGCCTCGCCGCCGCGGGCGCCACCGACCCCGATCGCGTGCTGGCCGCGACCTCGACTGGCCTGGACGAGGCCGACGATGTGGTAACGGCCCTGCAGGACGCCGAGCGCCGCCGTCGCGAGAGCGAGCGGCAGCGCCAGCAGGCCGAACGCTTCGCGCAACGCATCTTCGAGACCTCGCAGGACCTCATCTTCGTCACCGACAGCTACGGCACCCTGCGCGAGGTCAGTCCCAGCGTGCGGGCCATGCTGGGCTACGATCCGGCCGAGGTGATCGGCCGCAGTGGCCGCGAGTTCATCCATCCCGCCGACCTCGACGCGACGCGCGCCGAGATCAGTGCCGCCAGGCGCGGCCGCGCCATCCGCAACTATCGCTCGCGCTATCTCCATCGCGATGGCCACGTGGTGCCGATAGAATGGATGGCGGTGTGGTCTGCGGCCGACCACAGCTACTTCTTCGTCGGCCGCGACATGACCGAGGTCGACCGCCGCGAGGCCGAGCTGCGCCAGGCGCAGAAGATGGAGGCGGTCGGCCAGCTCACCGGCGGCGTCGCCCACGACTTCAACAACATCCTCATGGTCATCCAGGCCAATGTCGAGGCGCTCGAGGACGAGCCGGCGCTGGCGCCCGAGGTGGCGCCCGAGCTGCGCAAGCGCATCGACGGCATCGGCCGCGCCGCCGGTCGCGCCGCCGGGCTGACGCGCCAGCTCCTGGCCTTTTCGCGCAAGCAGACGCTCTCGCCGCGACTCACCGACCTCAATGAGTTGATCGCCGAGACCGCGCGGCTGCTCGCCCGGACGCTCGGCGCCCGCATCGAGATCGGCCTCGAGCTCGCGGCCGATGCCTGGCCGGTCGAGATCGACCGCGGCCAGCTCGACGCCGCGCTGGTCAACCTGGCGCTCAATGCCCGCGACGCCATGCCATCGGGCGGCAAGCTCACCTTCGCCACGCGCAACGCCACGCGTACCGAGGCCGAGGCGAGCGCCGGCGACTATGTCGTGCTCTCCGTCACCGACACCGGCATCGGCATGCCGCCCGAGATCAGGGACAAGGTCTTCGAGCCCTTCTTCACCACCAAGGAGTTCGGCCGCGGCACCGGCCTCGGCCTCTCCATGGTCTACGGCTTCATCCGCCAGAGCCGTGGCCATGTCGAGATCGAGAGCGCGCCGGGCGAGGGCACCACCTTCAGGCTCTGGCTGCCGCGCAGCGTGGCCGAAGGGGAGATAGCCGCCGATCCCGGCGCGCGCGCCGGCGAGCAGGGCGGGCCCGAGCGCATCCTCGTGGTCGAGGACGACGACCTCGTCCGCAGCGGCATCGTCACGCTCCTGCAATCGCTGGGCTACGTCGCCCTCGAGGCCGCCGACGCCGCCCAGGGCCTAGCCGTGCTCGAAGCGGCAGGCAGGGACGGGGCCGCTCCGGTCGACCTCGTGCTGACCGACATCGTGATGCCGGGCGCCATGACCGGCCGCGGCCTCGCCGAGGAGGTGGCGCGCCGCTTCCCCGGCGTGCGGCTGGTCTTCATAACCGGCTACAGCGAGCTCGGCCAGCAGGGCGCGCCCACACAGCCTTTCGGGCCCGACGCCCGCCTGCTGCTCAAGCCGTTCCGAAAGGCCGATCTCGCCCGGGTCTTGCGCGAGGCGCTGGAAGCCTGACGGACCTCGTGCCGAGCCTCATGCCGCGCGATGCGGCAGGCGGCGCAGCAGCTCCGCGCCGGTCGCGTCGACCAGGGTGGTGAAGGCCGGCGACTGCGGTCCCCCGATCAGCCATTCGGCGTAGGCCTGCCAGACCTTCACGCCGCGCCGGCGGGCGACGGATGCCGCCTCTTCCGCGGTCGCCCGGGCGCGCTCGCCGAGGCCCGCGCGAAGCTGGACATGGGCGAGGTCTGCAAGCAGGCGCGGCTCGTTCTCCAGGCCGGCCTTGCGCCGCCGCGCATAGGCCAGCGTCTCGCTGAGCGTGGTCGTGGCCTCGGAGTGCGCACCGCGCATTCCCTGGGCCAGCCCGGCATAGCCGCGGCCGTAGACCAGCAGGTAGGGGTTGCCGCTCTTCTCGGCCAGCCGCAGCGCCTCGGCGCTGTGATGGTCGAGCCGCGCCGTGTCGCCCACGCCCCAGGCGATGTCGCAGTGCGTCGCGTGCGCCAGCAGCCGGTGCAGCACGTCGACCGTCGCCTCGTCGGCGGCGAGCAGCTCATCGAGCAGCAGGCCCGCTTCGTCGAAGCGCCCCATCATGGCGAGGATCTGGGCGCGCATGCCCTTGACCCAGATCGCGACGGTGAAACCCAGCGTCTGCTGGTCGAGCTCGTCGACCTCATGGATGCGGGCCAGCGCGCGGTCGTTGGCGGCCAGCGCCGCCGGGAGGTCGCCGGCAAGCCGCAGCGCGTGGCAGAGGATCGATGTCAGCACGACCTTCAGGCTCGCCGTCTTCGGCGTGTCGTCCAGTGTCGCCAGCACGTCGGAGACCTTGCCGACATAATCCTCGGCCGATCCGGTGGCGGCCAGGGCGCGGCCGTAGGCGGCGGTGACCAGCGTCACGCCGCGCAGGTCGCCGAGCGACCGCGCGATGCCCAGCGCCTCGACGTAGTAGGGTTCGACGTCGATCGCCGCCAGCCCCTCGCGCCAGGCCAGGTTGACGATCTGCCCGCTCGCCATCAGCAGCGGATACTTCTGCGGTCCCTCCAGCGGCATCGTCGTCAGCAGCCGGCGGCAGCGCCGCCATGCGTCGAGCGCCTGCGCCGGGTCGCGCGTGCCGTGCCAGGTCGCGGCCTTCATGCAGTAGGAGGCGGCTTGCGCCGTGTTGCCCGCCTCCTCCCAGTGGTAGGCGAGGAAGCCGGCCTGCGCGCCGTTGGGATCGGGCAGGGTCTTCTCCAGCTCGCTTGCCACGGAGGCGTGCAGCGTGCGGCGGCGGTCGGACAGCAGCGAACGGTAGGCCACGTCCTGGACCATGGGATGGCGGAAGGCGAACACGTCCTCCCCGCCGGCGGTGGTGCCGCTTTCGTAGAGCAGGCCCGCGCCCGACAGTCGGTGCAGGGCGCCGCCGATCTGCGCGGCGATCCCGCCGGTCAGACGCGCCAGCAGGGACAGGGCGAACTCGCGGCCGATCACCGCGGCGGTCTGCAGGATCGACTTCTCGACCTCGGGCCGGCTGTCGATGCGCGCACCGATGATCGCCTGCACGGTCTCCGGCACCGAATGCGCGTCGGGCTGGCGCAGCAGCCGGTAGGCACCGCGTTCGCCCGCGAGATGGCCGCTCTCCTCGAACTTGCGCACCAGCTCCTCGATGAACAGCGGGTTGCCGCGGGCCCGGTCGGCGATCAGCGGCAGCAGCGGCAGTACCGACTCGTCCTCGCCGAGCAGCCGCGCCGCCAGCGATCCCGCCGCGTCCTGCCGCAGCGGCGCCAGCGAGATCTGGTCGTAGTGATCGCCGCGCATCCAGGCGGCGGCGTAGCCCGGCCGGAAGTTCACCAGCAGGAGGATGCGCGTGCCGGGCAGCGCCTCGGCCAGCACCTCGAGCAGCGCCTCGCTGCCGGAATCGAGGAAGTGGAGGTCCTCGACCAGGATGACGGCGGGATTGTTCTGGCCCGCCGTGCGCACCAGCCGGCGGAACAGGCCGTGCAGCCGTTCGCGCCGCGCCGCGGGATCGATGCGTGCCCGCGGTGCCGCCGGATCGGCCAGGCCCAGGAAGTCGAACAGCAGCGGCAGATCCTCGCCGAGCTCGATCCCGACCGTCTGCAGCACGGCCGAGATGCGCTCGCGGCCGCGCGCCGCGGTGTCGTCGGGCGCGATCTCGAAATACGCCTTCACGACGTCGATCACCGGTTCGAACGGCGTGGCGCGGCTGTGCGCCAGCGCGCGTCCCTCCAGCACGCGCACGCCGCGCGCGCGGCAGCGCTCGGCGAACTCGAAGCACAGCCGGCTCTTGCCGATGCCCGCGTCGGCCACCAGCCCGATCGCCCGGCCGTCGCCTTCGCCCGCCCGCTCGAGCCCGCGCTCCAGCAGTGCAAGCTCGGTGTCGCGGCCGACCAGCGCCGAGCGCTCGATCTCGCTGCTAAAGCGCTGGCTGGTCGGGCCGCTGCGCAGGCCGGTCAGCAGGAACACCTCGATCGGTTGCGACAGGCCGCGTACCGGCCGGCGGCCCATCGTGTCGGCCGACACGAACTGCCGGGCGCCGCGCAGCGTCGCGGGCGAGATCGCGATGCCGCCCTTGGGCGCCAGGCTCTCCAGGCGCTTGGCGATATGGACGGTGAGCCCGGTGGCATCGAACTCCGTCGAGAAATCGTTGGCGATCACCCGCGCCAGCACCTCGCCCGAATGCACGCCCACGCGCACCGGCAGCGGCTCCGACGGCAGCCCGCGGATCGCCGCCTGCAGCGCGAGCGCCGCGCAGCAGGCGCGCACCGCATGATCCTCCTGCGGTGTCGGCGCGCCGAACAGCGCCATGATGCCGTCGCCCTGGACCTTGACGACGGTGCCCTCGAAGCGCCGCACCGCCTGCTTCATCGCCTCGATGGCGGGTGACAGCCGTCGTGCCGCCTCCTCGGGATCGAGCCCCTCGATCAGCTCGGTCGAATCCGAGACGTCGGCGAACAGCACCGTGATCTGCTTGAGCTCGCCTTCGCCGGACGGTGCCGCGCCGGCGGCGAGCGGGGAGGCCGTCGCCGGCCGCGCCAGGGCGCCGCCGCATTGCGGGCAGAACCGGGCCGAGGCGGCGGCGAGTTGGCCGCAGGCGGCGCAGACGCTGCCCAGCCCGGCCCCGCACGCGATGCAGAACCGGCTCTCGGGCGCATTGTCCGTTTCACAGCTCGCGCAGCGCATCGTCTCTCCCCGACGGTGGTGCGCGACGACTCTAGCGACACCCGTCTTGCAGAGGAAGCGTGGGCCGGCGGATCGACTTGGAGCCCGGGCCGGTCGCGCGCGACGAGTCGAAGCCGCTCGCGCGGTCGCGGCTCAACGCACGATGCGGCAGGTGCCCTAGGCCTTCTTCTTCCTCCGGGAAGCGATCTTGGCACGACGCCTCGCCACGCTCCGCGTCATGGTTTCGACGTTCGGCGTCGCGACGGTGATGACCTTGGAATAGGACGACGGCGAGCCGACCTGCGAGCACGTCACGGTCGGCTGTGGCGACGAGGTCGGCACGACGACGAAGATGATTTCCTTGCAGGCCGGGTCGTCGTTGAGCGCCTCGCAGATGCAATCGCCGATCTGGTCGGCCGGCGTGGGGGCCGGGCCCTTGTCCATCTCCTTCAGCCACTTGAACCAGTTCTTGCCTTCCTTGCTCGTCTCGCCGTTGCTCGGAAAGGTTCGCGTGACCTTGGCGATGTCGTGGAGTGTCTTCTTCGAGATGACGCCGCAGAAGTATCCCTTCTGGGGCATTCGACGCCACCACCCGATGTTCTCGGCGGCGAACAGCCGGTTGACCTTCTCCGTCATCTCGATGGTGGCGGGCGTGTTCAGAATCAGTCCCATCGTATCCCCCCTGCTCGAAGGCTCGTGCCGACGATCGGCTCGGCCGGATCCGGCCGCGTGGAGAACGAGGCTGCCCGTCGACCGTCCCGGCAGAAATTAGCACGCAGCTTGCAAATCTCAATTCGTCTCGGTGATGGCGCCGAGCTGCAAAGGGCCTTCTCGGGCGATCCGGACCGCGGTCGCCGGCGGGAATACCGAATGCAGACCGACTGTCAGCGCCCATTCCGTCGCCCGCTCCTCGCTGCTCAGCCATTTGTAATAGCGGAGCGTGGGCTCGCCCCCGAGGTGATGGCCGGTCTCGTGGGCCAGGACGAAGGCGAGCGCGGACGTTCCCGCCCGGCGATGTCGCACCAGTCCTCCATAGAGGCGGACGCGCCGGATCGGGCCATCGAGGAATGCCTGCGCATTTGCCAGCGGCACATCCGGATCCATGTCGTAGACCAGGTCCGGCCACCGCGCTTGGAAACGCCTCAATAAGCCGCGCGCCCGACGCAGGGGCCAGGCTGCCGATCGAGGCCACAGCAGATGTCGCTTAACGGAGGCGTCGAACAGAGGCACGGCATCCATGCTTGCATCGGCTTGCACCGGCGACAAGCGTGGCTGAACCGACGCCCGTAGGGAGTCCGTCGCTTCTGCTTGAAGGGACGGGCTACTCTCTGTGACCATCCCGGGCCATCCGCCGGGCGCGGCCCGCGCGGCGCAACGCCTGCGCCGCGGGCCCATTGCTCCGGCGGCTGGCAACTTCCCCTGCCGGCTTCCGGTCCCGCGGACGCGCGCGAAGGTGTGGTCCCCCGCCCGCGGGACCGGAGACTCCGCTCTGCTGTGCCGGGTTGTTTGTGCTGGGTTGTGCCTGGCGGCCCGCTCCCCTCCGGGGCGGGCCGTCTTTTTGCCTGGCCCCGCCCGCTCGGCCCCGCCCGCCTAGCTCCGCCCAATCGTCTCGGCGCGCTCGCTGCCCTCTTGCGTGAGGCGGATGCGGCCGTCGCGCTCCTCGACGAGGTGCAGCTTCTTCAGCCGCTCGACCTCGCCGGCGGGCAGGAAGTTGGGCATCGAGATGCCGGCCCGCACGCGCCGGAGCGCGCTCTCCTCCTTGGGGCTCAACGCCGCGTTCAGTGCCTGGTGTCTGGTCATGCGCCCCTCCCTCGTCGGCCCTTCCTCGTCGCCCCTTCATCTAGGCACGCGCGCCGCGGAACGGCCTGTGACCAAGAAGTGACCGGGGTGGATCGTGGCAACCGGATGACACCCTGGGGATGCGAAAGAGTCCCTACCGCCGCCGCCGCCGGGGCCCCGGAGCGGCCGCGGTTCCGCTCGCCGTCCTGTCGGTCTTGTCTGTCCCGTTGACTTTGGCGCGGATGCGCACGAACCGCCCCTCGCCCTGCTCCATCTCGAAGGCGCCGGTGTGGCGCACCAGGTCGCTGAGCTTGCGGTAGCCGTAGGTGCGCGGGTCGAAGTCCGACGCGATGTTGGCGAGGTGCTGGCCGACCCGGCCGAGCCCCACCCAGCCGTCCTCGCTGTCGATCTGCTCGATCGCCTTCATCAGCAGCGGCACCGACGCGCTGGCCGGCGACAGCGCCCGCACCGCGCCCGCCTCGCGCGCGCCCTCCGGGGCGGCGCTCTCCGGCAGCAGGTTCTCGGCGTAGATGAAGCGGCGGCACGCCTGCCGGAAGCTCTCCGGCGTCTTCTGCGCGCCGAAGCCGTAGACGTCGGCGCCTTCCTCGCGCAGCCGCGACGCCAGCCGCGTGAAGTCGCTGTCGGAGGAGACCAGGCAGAAGCCGTCGAACCGGCCGCTGTGCAGCAGGTCCATTGCATCGATCACGAGCGCGATGTCGGAGGCGTTCTTGCCGGTCGTGTAAGCGAACTGCTGGTAGGGATCGATCGCATACTTCTGCAGCACGTCGGCCCAGCCTTTGGAGC
>CAYRBQ010000050.1:0-13179 GCA_964422305.1 uncultured Reyranella sp.
GCCATAATCGCGTCCGGCGCGTCCAGGACCACGAGATCGGCGGGATTGCCGACCGCGACGCCATAATCGTCCTTGCGCATCAGGCGCGCGGCGGCCGACGTGGTCATGTCCCAGAGCGCGCGCACTTCGTCGTCGATGCCACGCTGGGTGACGATGCCGTGCATGTTGACCTGTCGCAGCAGCTGGCCGTCGCCGAACGGCGTGAAGGGGTTGAGGATGTTGTTCGTGGCGTCGGAGCAGGTGACGCCGCGCTCGGTGAGGAAGTTGAGGTCGACCACGTTGCGCGGCACGTTGTGGTCGGTATGGCGGCCGCCGAGATAGAGGTCGGTGGCCGTCAGCACCGTGGCCGCCACGCCGGCGTCGGCCATGCGCCTGGCCACCGTCTCGAGGTCCTTGAACGGCATCGTCGCGAGCTTTCCGACATGGCCGACCGCGACCCGGCCGCCCCATTTGTATTTTTCGGCCAGCTCGCAGACCAGCAGCGTGTGCAGCTCCTCGGCCGAAGCGCCGCTGTCGAGATGCATGTCGATGTCGACGTCGAACTCGCGCGCCATCTCGAAGACGCGGTGGATCTGCGCCCGCCAGTCGCTGTCGTAGTTGGGCGCGGCGCCGACCACCGTCGCGCCGCTCTTCAGCGCCTCGACCATTAGCTCGTCGGTGCCGGGATTGTTGGTGAGGCCCTCCTGCGGCATGACGCAGATCTCGAGGTCGATCGCCCACCTGTACTTGTCGATCAGCGCTCTCACGCCCTCGAAGCCGCGCATCCCGATCTTGGGGTCGACCTCGGCGTGGGTGCGTATGCGCGTGGCGCCGTGGCCGATGCACTTCTCGATGGTGGCCGAGGCGCGCTCGATCACGTCCTCGACCGTCATGGTGTGCTTGACCGCCGACACGCGTTCCATCGCCATGTGCGGGTTGCGCCGGGTCGTGTGCTCGCAGCGGCCGAGGATGCAGGCCTTGTCGAGATGGATGTGGGTGTCGACGAAGCCCGAGCAGACCAGCCTGCCGTGGCCCTGCACCTCTTCCTTGGCGTTGCCGCCGAGCCCGGGTGAGATCGCCGCGATGCGGCCCTTGCTGACGCCGATGTCGGTGGTGGGGTGGTCGGGCCTGCTGCCGGGAAGCCGCACATTGCGCAGAACGAGATCGAATTCCATCATGAAGCCTGTACTCGGATCGGCATGCATGTTGCACCATGCGCAAGGGCATTAGTAGTGGAGATGGCTGCATGATCTCTCGACGGTCTCTCATGATCGCGGCCGCTGTCTCGGCGCCGGCCATTGCCAGAGCGCAGGCCGGCTGGCCCAACAAGCCGATCCGCTGGATCGTGAACTTCCCGCCCGCGGGTGCGGCCGACATCATGTCGCGGGCGCTGGCGGAATATTTCGGCACCAAGCTCGGCCAGCCGATCGTGGTCGAGAACAAGCCGGGCGCCGGCGGCATGTTGGGGGCGGATATCGTCGCCAAGGCGAAGGGCGACACGCATGTCGTGATGATCTCGAGTGCCGCCTCGCACGGCATCGGCCCCGTCCTCTACAAGGACGTGCCCTACGATCCGCTGGCCGACTTCACGCACATCCATCTCGTCGGCACCTTCCCCAGCGTGCTCGCGGTCAACGCCACCTCGCCGGTGACCAGCACCAAGCAGCTCGTCGACCAGGCGCGCGCCAAGCCGGGCGAAGTGACCTACGGCTCGGGCGGCAACGGCACGATGAACCATCTGGTCGGTCAGCTTCTCGCGATCTCGGCCGGCGTGCAGCTCACGCACATTCCTTATCGCGGCTCGGCGCCGGCGATGAACGACCTGCTGGGCGGCCAGATCACGTCGCTGATGGAGAGCCTGCCGACCGCGGCCGGCCATTTCGGCTCCGGACGCATGCGGCCGCTGGCCGTCAGCGAGGCCGAGCGCGCGCCGACGCTCCCCGACGTGCCGACCTTCCGCGAGGCGGGATTCACCGACGTGGTCGCGACCAACTGGTTCGGCTTCTCGATCCCCGCCGGCATCCCGCCCGAGATCGCCAAGCGGTGGGAGACCGAGATCGCGGCCGCGCTGGCGAGTGCGGAGATCAAGGCGCACTTCGCGCGCATCGGCATCCGGCCGGGCACCGTCGGTGCCGAAGGTTACACCGCGCTCATCAAGAGCGAGCTGCCGCGCTGGCGCGAGGTCATCAAGGCCGGGAATATCCGCGCCGACTGATTGCGCAGCCGCTTCCTTCCGGCACAATGGCGCCGGGAGGAACGAGACATGGCACATCCGCTCCGCGAAGCGGCGGCGATCAGCGGCATCGGCGAGACCGCCTACACCCGCGGCACGCACAAGAGCGCGCTGGCGCTGCAGCTCGAGGCGAGCCTCGCCGCCATCGCCGATGCCGGCTTGAGCCCGCGCGACATCGACGGCGTCGTTCCCTACTTCCCGGGCGGCGGCATCGCCGAGGACTTCATCGCCAATCTCGGCCTGCCCGACCTCAAGCTCTCGCTGTTCGTGCCGATGGGCGGCGCCACCTGCGTGGCGGCGATCCAGAGTGCGGCGATGGCGGTCGCCACCGGCGTCTGCAACCATGTGCTGATCGCGGTCGGCCGCACCGGCTATTCCGGCGCGCGCGTCTCGACCAGGCTGCAGCAGTTCCCGCAGTTCGCGCTGGCCGCCGAGTTCGAGGCGCCGATCGGCATGTTCGCGCCGGCCCAGCTCTACGCCCAGGGCGCGCGCCGCCACATGGAGCTCTACGGCACGACGGCGCGCCACATGGCGGAGGTCGCCGTCGTCACGCGCCGGCACGCGATCCTCAACGGCAACGTGGTGATGAACAAGCCGCTCACCGTCGAGGACCATCACGCCTCGCGCATGATCTCCGATCCGTTCCGCCTGTTCGACTGCAGCCTGGAGAGCGACGGCGGTGCGGCCATCGTGATCAGCCGCTCGAAGGAAGCGCGCGATCTCAGGAAGCCGCTGGTCACCATCATGGGCGTGGCCGAGGGCCATCCCGAGTCGCCCGCCTCGATCGCGCAGCGTCCCGACCTGCTGGAGTTCGGCCTGGTGAAGAGCGCGCCGCGGGCCTACGAGATGGCCGGCGTTGGCCCGAAGGACATCGATGTCGCCGAGATCTACGACTGCTTCACCTTCACGGTGATCCGCCAGCTCGAGATCCTGGGCTTCTGCAAGACGGGCGAGGGCGGGCCGTTCGTCATGGACGGCCGCATCGGGCTGGGCGGCGATCTGCCGATCAACACGCATGGTGGATTGCTCAGCCAGGGCCATGTCGTGGGCCTCAACCATGCGATCGAGCTGACGCGCCAGCTCCGCGGCGAGGCGGGCCGCGCGCAGGTCGAGGACGCGGAGGTGGGCCTCGTCACCGGCTACGGCGACATGGGCGACGGCTCGATCGCCATCCTGCGGAGGGCGGCATGAGCACGGCACCCGTTTCCCAGCCTGTTCCCGAGCGTCCGCTGCCGACCCCGACGCGCGAGAGCCAGCCCTTCTGGGACGGCATGCGCGAGGGCCGCTTCCTGCTCCAGCACTGCTCGGGCTGCGGCAAGGTCCGCCACTATCCGCGCCCCGTCTGCCCGCACTGCTTCTCGCAGGAGAGCGAGTTCAAGGAAGCCGCGACCGGCGGCGCGATCCACACCTGGACGGTCTGCCACCACCCGTTCAACTTCTTCTTCAAGGCCGAGGCGCCCTACATCGTGGCGCTGGTCGACATGGATGCCGGCGTGCGCGTCAACGCGCCGCTGCGTGGTGTGAACGAGGCCGACCTCAAGATCGGCAAGCGCGTCCGGCTCGCTTTCGAGCCGGTCAACAAGGAGGTGACGCTGCCGTTCTTCGTCAGCGACTGACCTCACAGGGAGGATGGAATGAAGCGTTCGAGGTTCATGGCGTCGGCATTCGCCGCGCTCACTGCACTCGCCGTTCTTGTGTTGCCAGCGTCCGCGTCCGCACAGTCCGATTATCCCAACAAGGCCATCACCTTCATCGTGCCCTATCCGGCGGGCGGCCTGAACGACGCGATCGTGCGCGTCATCGGCGAGCGCATGAGCGCCGAGCTCGGCAAGCCGGTGCTGATCGACAACAAGGCGGGCGCGGCGACGACCGTCGCCTCCAACTTCGTCGCCAAGGCTCCGCCCGACGGCTACACGCTCTATGGCGGCGGCACGTCGCTGATCATCAACCCGACGCTCCAGGGCAACGTCCAGTACGATCCGCACAAGAGCTTCGACCTCGTGTCGCTGATCAGCTTCACGCCCTTCATCCTGCAGGTGAACGCCGACTTCCCGGTCAAGACCATGGCCGAGCTGATCGCCTACCTGAAGGCCAACCCGGGCAAGTTCAACATGGCGACCTCGGGCATCGGCGCCACCAACCACATGGCGGCGGAGATGTTCCGCGCCAGGACCGGGCTCCAGTACACCATCGTGCCCTACCGCGGCGGTGCCCAGGCCGGCCAGGATCTCGCCGCCGGCAACGCGCAGATGATGTTCTCGGCCTCGCTCGAGGCCATCCCGTTCCTGCAGTCGGGCCGGACGCGCGCCATCGCGATCTCCAGCCTCAAGCGCTCGCCCAGCTTCCCCGAGATCCCGACGGTGGCCGAGTCGAGCGACCTCAAGGACTTCGACGTCGTGTTCTGGCAGGGCCTGGTGGTGCCGGCCGGCACCCCCAAGCCGATCCAGGACAAGCTTCACGCCACCATCGCCAAGATCACCGCCGAGCCCGAGGTGATCGAGCGCTTCAAGAAGCAGGGCGTGGAGATCCGGAGCTCGACGCCGGCCCAGTTCAAGGAATGGTACCTGCTGGAGGAGAAGCGCTGGGTGACGCTGATCAAGCAGCAGAACCTCAAGGCCGAGTGACTAAAACGCTCTCCTGAGCGTGAGATTGAAGCGGCGGCGTCCGGTCAGCGGGTGCTCGCCGCTTTTCAATGTCAGGACGCCGTGATGGGCGAGCCGCGACGGGCCGCCCCACACCACCACGTCGCCGTGGCTGAGCGCGATCTTCCTCATCGGATCGGCGCGCTTGGGTCCGCCGAACTGGAAGGTCGCGGGTACGCCCAGCGACACCGAGACGATGGGATGGCCGTGGTCGGCCTCGTCGCGATCCTGGTGCGGCGACAGCTTCGTGCCGGGCTCGTAGCGGTTGATCAGGCAGGCGTCGGGTGCGAAGCCCGCGTAGCCCGCACGCGCCGCGGCATCGGTCGCGAGCCTCGAGAAGAGGGCCGGCATCGCCGGCCACGGCCTGCCGCTTTGCGGGTCCTCGCGCGTGTAGCGGTAGCTCCTGCGGTCGGTGATCCAGCCGGCGGTTCCGCAATTCGTCATCGCCACCGACATCTCGAAACCGCCCGGCGTCGTCATGTGGCGGAACGGCGCTTCGGCCGCCACGGCCTCGATGGCGACCAGCAGCGCGCGGTCGCGGGCGGTCGCGAAGCCACGCAGCAGCACGGCGCCCGGCGCCAGCGATTCGGCCTCGTCCTCGCGATCGAACAGATCCTGCATCTTCTCGAATTCCAGTCCGCTGCCGGAGCGTAGCGGACCGCGTCTCTCCCTATCTTCCCGCTATCGACTCGCAGATGGAGGGAAACATGGCAACGACACTCCGCTACGAAAAGGGCGAAAGCGCGCTCGGTCCGTTCGTCGCCGCGATCTCCGGCCGGGGCCTCGCGATGCTCGAGTTCGGCGACCTCACCCCCGCGATCCGCGACGGGCTGGCCGCGCGCTTCCCCGGAGCGACCCTGGTCGAGGATCGGGCGGCCCTCGACGGTCTGCTCCCCAGGCTCGCCCAACTGATCGCGCGGCCACGCGATGATCACGGTCTGGTGATCGACCTGCGCGGCTCCGCGTTCGAGCTGCGCGTCTGGGAGGCATTGGGTCGGATCCCCGCCGGAAAGACCGCAAGCTACGGAGAGATTGCCGCGCAATTGGGCACGCCGCGGCTGGCGCGCGAGGTGGCGGACGCCTGCGCGGCCAATATGCTGGCGGTGGTGGTCCCGTGCCATCGTGTCGTCAAGAAGGACGGCTCTATCTCGGGCTATCGTTGGGGCTTCCGCCGCAAGCGGGAGCTGCTCGCGCGAGAAGCAGGAGAGAAGAATGAAGACATGGATGGGTATCTTGATCGTGGCGGCGTCGACCGCGGCACTGCCGATCTCTTCGGCCTGGGCACAGTCGGCGGCGCCAACGGGTGACGCCACGCGCGGTCAGCGGGTCTTCAACACCCAGTGCCGCGCCTGCCACACGCTCGAGAAGGGCGGCGCGCAGACCGCCGGCCCCAACCTGCATGGCGTGTTCGGCCGCAAGGCCGGCGCGACCGAAGGCTACGCCTCCTCGGACGCAATGAAGAACTCCGGCATCGTGTGGGACGACACGACGATCGCCGAGTACAGCCGCGATCCCAAGGGCAAGGTGCCGGGCACCAAGATGGTGTTCAACGGCGTGAAGAACGCGGGTCAGCTCGCCGACCTCGTGGCCTACCTCAAGGACGCGACGAAATAGTTCACGTCGTCGCGCTGTCGCGCGAGCGGACATAGACGCTGGCGCCCAGCACGAGGCCCAGCGCCAGCGCCCCGAACGAGACGCGGTAGGCCACGTCGCCGGCGCCGAACGCCTCGACGATGTAGCCCATGCCGGCCGGCAGCACGGTGAGGCCGAGGCATTGCGCCATGTTCACCGTCGTCACGCCGCGGCCGGCCAGCCGGTCCGGGAAGAGAGCGCGGCCCTGCGCCACGATGGTCGTGCCGAAGGCGCAGAAGAAACAGAAGACCGTGAGCAGCACGACCGCGACCGCAAGCGGCGGCTGGGGGAGTGCGGCCATGACGACCAGCAGCGTCGCGGAGATCGCCGCCCCGCCCAGCACCACCTTCTTGCGCGAGCGCAGCACGCGGTCCATCGGCCCGTAGGCCAGGATGCCCAGGATCTGCGCCACGCCCATCGCCAGCAGCACGTTGCCGCGCGCCACCGCGTCGAGCTTGTGCACGTCGTACAGGTAGGGTCCGCCCCACACGCCCAGCACCGTCAGCATGGTGGCGTAGGCGAAGAAGTGCATGGCGAGCACCGGCACCAGGCCCGGCGTCGTCCAGACCTCGATCAGGCCCTTCACGATCTCGGCGAGGCTCTCCTTCTTCGCGGGCGGGGCCGGTTGCTCGGGCGGCCGGTCGCGCACGAAGAGATAGAAGCCGATTGCAACCAGCACCGTGACGGCGGCGAGGCCCACGAAGCCGGTGCGCTAGCCCACCGTGGCGGCGACCCAGGCGAGCGGCGTCGCGGCGGCGAGCGTGCCGATGTTGGAGGCGGCGAACACCCAGGAGAGGGCCGTCGCGAGCCTGGCCGGCGGAAACCAGCGCGAGCACAGGAACACCACCGACATGAAGGAGGCGGCGCAGCCCACGCCCACGATGGTGCGGCCCGCGATCAGGTCGACCGCGCCCGAGGAGAAGGCGATCACCAGGGCGCCGCCCATGGCGACGAACGACAGCGCCGCCACCGTGCGGCGCGCGCCGAACCGGTCGAACCACATGCCGACCGGCACCTGCACCGCGAACAGCGCGAAGAAGAAGGCGCTGCCCGCCCAGCCGAGCTGGCGCGCCGACAGGTCGAGGTCGCGCACCAGCTCCGGCGCGATCACGCTGTTGGAGACGCGATAGAACTGGCTGAGGCAGGTGACGGCGATCAGCAGGGCGAGGAGGGGCAGGCGAGATGCCATGGGCCGGTTTGCTACCACGAACCAGGGGCGCATTCCTTCGGCAGGGGCCGAAGCATGATCCCGACCGGCCAGACCGCTTAATCTAGATCAAAGCGTCCCTCCGCCGGGCGGGCGACCCTTGTCCGACTTCACGTCAGGAGCAAGGAGAAGCGCATGAGAGTCGGCGACGTGATGACCGCCAACGTGGTCTGCATCGGTCCCCAGGCGACCGTGCTCGAGGCGGCGCGGCTGCTGCTGGGCGAGAGGATCAGCGCGCTGCCGGTGGTCGACGCGGCCGGCAGGCTGGTCGGCATCCTGAGCGAGGGCGATCTCATCCATCGCGCCGAGATCGGATCGGACAAGCCGGTGAACCGCTGGAGCGCCTTCTTCGCCGATGGCGGCAGGCTTGCGCGCGCCTTCCTCAAGGCCCATGGACGCACGGTGGCGGAGGTGATGACGAAGAAGGTGGTGACGGCCGGGGAGCATACGAGCCTGGCCGAGGTCGCCGCCCTGATGGACGAGCATCGCGTGAAGCGGCTGCCGGTGGTGAGCGAGGGCCGCATCGTCGGCATCGTGAGCCGCGCCAACCTCCTGCAGGCGCTGGTCTCGCAGGCCCCCGGGGCCCCGGCTCCGGCCGTTTCCGATGCCGACCTTCGCCGCGAGATCCTGACCCGGATCGGCCGCGAGCCCTGGGCGCAGACGGTCGTTCGCAACGTCATCGTCTCGGAGGGCAACGTCGAGCTCTGGGGGCATGCCGAAACGTCCACGCAATGCGAGGCCTTCGCCGTGCTGGTGCGCGAGGTGCCGGGCGTGAAATCGGTCGTGAACAACATGGCGACCACGCCCGCCGGGGTTTACCTGATATGAGGCCCGCCACCGCAATGCTGCTCGCCGCGCTGTGCTCGGTGCCGATCGGCGCGGCGGCCCAAGACGTCGATCGCGGCCGCGCATTGGCCGAGCGCTGGTGCGGCAACTGTCACCTCGCCGACCGTGCGGCGACCAGCGGCCGGGCCGACGGCCTGCCGACGCTGCAGGCCATCGCGGCGGACCGGGCCACCACGCCTGCGCGGTTGCGCGGATTCATGTCGGCGGCGCACGGCCGCATGCCCGATTTCTCGCTGGGCGCGCGCGATCAGGACGACCTGATCGCCTACATCCTCAGCCTGCGCGCGAAGTAGGCCCGTCCGCCTCTCTAGCCGGGAGGTCTGCCGTCGAGCTGCTTGTCGAAGGCGAGGTCGTCGTTCAGGCACCATTGCTCGGCGACGCGCCCCTGCTCGATCCGGCAGATCGAGAGCTCGTCGACGACGAGCTTGCGGCCGGTCGGCGGGCGCGTGCCGAAGGGGCCGAGATGGGTGGCGGTCGAGTGATAGCGCACCGCGACCTTGTCACCGTCGATCACCATGTCGTCGATGTGCTCGCACCAGTCGGGGAAGCCGGTGCGCAATCGCTCGATGGCGCGCCGGATGCCGTCGTGGCCGTTGCGCGGCTCGCTCCTGCCCCATCCCTTCGGCATGTGGGCGACGAAGTCCGGCGCATAGATCTCCGGGATCGAGCCGAGGTCGCCTCCGCTCCACAAGGCGTGGAGGCGCTCGATCAACGCGCGGGCTGCGGCTCGATCCACGGAGCTGCTACTTGACCGACGCCGCGGCCCTGGCCTGGCGCACCGCCAGCGCCAGCGCTGCACCGAGATCGCCCAGCAGCTTCGCGCCGGCTTCGTCGGTGAACTTGCCGTCGGCGAACTTGGTGTGCGCCGCGCCGATCATGATCTCGGGCTTGTTCACCGGCCGTCCGTCGAGGAACACCAGCATCTGGCGAAGATGATACTGCGCGCGTCCGCCGCCCAGCGGGCCCATCGAGGCGCTGAACAGCGCGGTCGGCTTGCCCGCGAAGGGCTGCGGGGTCATGCGCGACAGCCAGTCGATGGCGTTCTTCAGCACGCCCGGGATCGAGTAGTTGTATTCGGGGGTCGCGAACACGACGCCGTCGGCCTCGAGCATAGCCTTCTGCGCGGCCTGCACCTTGTCGGGGAAGCCCTTGGCCTGGATGTCGGCATCGTAGAGCGGCCAGTCGCCGATCTCGATCGTCTGGCAGGTCGTGCCGGCCGGCAGCCGCTCGACGAAGGCCTGCAGCGCCAGGCGGTTGAACGAGGCCTTGCGCAGGCTGCCGCAGAAGGCGACGAGCTTGATCGTGTCGGACATGAAGGGTTCCTTTGTCAGCGGATGGGCAGACGGCTACATAGGAGGCCGCTTGAAGGTTGGCAAACACCGAGGGGTCGATGATGCGTTCCGCGATGGTGACCAGTGCACTCCTGGTGACGGCGCTCGCCGCACCGGTCGGCGCCTCCGCCCAGGATCAGGCACAGAGCCAGCCGCCCAACAAGTGGGTGATGCATTGCACGCAGGAGGGCGGCCGCGATTGCGGCGTGCAGGCCACCATCGACGGCAACAGCCTGCTCGGTCAGTTCCTGGTCGTGCGCTACTCCGCGGCCTACCGGAAGTTCTCGGTGGTGGGCGACGGCATGGGGCAACAGGCCAGCATCCAGGTCGACTACAACCCCTTCATCTCGACCAGCATCTGCGGCCAGGGCATCTGCCAGTACAATGACGGCAAGTCGGCGCAGCTCCTCGACCAGATGCGCCGCGGCTCGCAGATCACCGTCCAGCTCCTGCTCCAGGGCACCGAGGCCGGACCGTTCCAGCAGACGCTCAGCGGCTTCGACAACGAGTTGCAGAAGGCGCTGGCGGCCCAGCAGGGGCGGTAGTCCCCCCGTCCGTCCTGCAATGTCCAAACCGACGCGAACAAGGCCGGCGAGATTCGCGGCCAGGTCGTGAAGAGCATGTGCAGCCGGCTTGGGGCCTGCCGCCGTTCCCCGCTGGCGGCAGGAGGAGGCGGCGTGCGATCATGCAGTGTCTTCCCGGTCCGGGAGATGGATCCGCAACGTCTCGAAAGCAGCATGCCGACATGCCCGCCTTAGCCACGCTGACCCTCGCCGCCCTCGCGACCAAGGCGGGAATCGACATCGAGACCATCAAGTCATACGTCCGGCTCGGCCTCGTCTCCAAGCCGCGCCGCACCGTCAAGGGGCTGGAGCTTTATCCCGGCGACGAGGTGGGGCGCATCGTCTTCGTAAAGCGGGCGATGGAGCTGGGCTTCTCCAGCGCCGCCATCCGCGAGATGCTGGGCATCGGCCGTCGCAGGGCGATGAGCTGCGCGGACGTCTACGCCATCGCCGACCGCCAGATCGCCGACATCCGCCGCCGCATGGCCGACCTCAGGCGCATGGAGGCCGCGCTGGAGCCGCTGCTCGAGGCTTGTCCGCGCCGTGGTGGCCTTGCCAATTGCACGATCCTGAACGCCCTGTCCCAACCTGGGGAGGCTGTTGCCGGCGACTGATCGGCAGGATTGACAGGAACCTATTGATCTCCTATATACGATCCTACCGTACTCCACGGAGGATCGAATGCCCTACAGCGAACCCCCGCCGCCCGGCGGCTATCCCGACGTCAAATGGCACGTGCCGCCCAAGCGGCCCACGCTGGCGCGTCGCAAGCGCGATTTCCTGCGTCATCTGCTGCGCTGGGGCTCGATCAGCGAGGCGGCCCTGCGCACCGGCATCGACCGACGGACCGTGCATCGCTGGCGGATCGGGGACGACGACTTCGAGCGGCAATGCCGCGAGCAGTTGAACCAGCGGCGCGAGACGATCCTGCTGGCCGCGATGCATCGGGCTGAAAATCCCCGCACGCGACCGCTGCTCCATCGCGGCCGCCAGATCGGCCATCTCGGGCGGGCCAGCGACCGCCTGCTGGCTGCGCTGATGCTCTCGGCGGAGGTGCAGCGGGAGGGGAAGTGAGTTTTTAGAATGTCCCATGTCGCGGGACATCGCGCGTTGCGCCCCGGTCCGGATTTCCCAATCCGTTCAGGCGTCTGGCTCCCGCGCCGGCCCGCGCGGAAGCGTCGAAGTCGATTTTTCGTTTGTCCCGTCCGGTGGGACAGCGCGCGTCACTTCTCGCGGCGATAGAGGAAGCAGTTCTCCGCCTTCGGCATCCTGATGCCCTCGTAGTAGGTCATCGCCGTCGGGGCGGAGAGCAGCAGGGTGGTGGTCATGGCGCCCCCGGCGGCCTTGCGGGTCTCCTCGATCAGCCGCTTGCCGATGCCCTGTCCCTGGCAGGCCTTGTCGACCGCGAGGTCGGAAAGATAGCAGCAGAAGCAGAAGTCGGTGAGCGAGCGGGCGAAGCCCACGAGGCGGCCGTCCTGGCGGGCGGTCAGGATCAGGTTGGCGTGGGCCAGCATGCGCTCGATGCGGCCGCGGTCGGCGACCGGACGGTTCAGCCCCGACTTGTTGACCACGTCGATGTATTCGTCGGCGCCGAGCCAGTCTTCGCGGGCGTAGATCGTGTTCATTGCGTCAGCCATCTCCTCAATGCGGCCGAGACCTCGGCCGGTCTCTCCAGCGGCGCCATGTGGCCGCACTCCTCGAGCACGACGAGCCGGGAGCGGGCGATGTCGGCCGCCATCTCCTCGGCGCGCGCGAGCGGCGTCGGCTGGTCCTGGCGGCCGGCCATCACGAGCGTGGGCACCTCGATCTCGACCAGCAGCGGCCGGCTGTCGGCGCGGCCGAGGATCGCGGTCTGCTCGCGGATGAAGCCGTCGCCGCCGATCTCGGTCGCCATGTCGAGGATCGGCCGGGTGACCTCGGGGTCGTTGGTGCGCGAGGGGTGGATGAGCTGCGGCAGCAGCCTCGGGTGCACGCCGTGGAAGCGCCCGATCCGGGTCTGCTCGATGAAGTCGTGACGGCGCTTGCGCGCCTCGGGCGAGTCGGGGGCGG
This sequence comes from uncultured Reyranella sp., assembly GCA_964422305.1. Classification (GTDB taxonomy): domain Bacteria; phylum Pseudomonadota; class Alphaproteobacteria; order Reyranellales; family Reyranellaceae; genus Reyranella. The sequence goes on from CAYRBQ010000050.1 coordinate 12,483, forward strand.
CCTGGGTGTCCATCAGGGCCAGCCGCTCCACGCGCTGCGGTGCGCGGCGGAAGATCTCGAAGGCGACGTATCCGCCCATCGAGAAGCCGCAGAGCGCGAAGGTGGGCGGGGCGTCGGCGAGGACGGCGTCGGCGATCGCGCCCATGCTGTCGTGGTGCCAGAGCTCGGGGATGGTGGTGTCGGCGACGTCGGACAGGGCCTCGACCTGGTGCCGCCACAGACGCGCGGTGTTGAGCAGGCCCGGCAGCAGGACGAGTGGCGAACGCGGCATGTCTGGCTTCCTCCCCGGAGGCTCAGATCTGGATCTGGTTGCCGAGTTCGATAGCGCGGTTGGGCGGGATTCGGAAGAAGGTCTTGGTGGCTGAGGCCGAATGGGAGAGCGAGATGAACCAGTCGCGGCGCCAGCGCCCGAGCTTGGAATGCTGCGACGGCACCAGCGTCTCGCGGCCGAGGAAGAACGAGGTCTCCATCTCGTCGTAGGCGATGCCGTGCGGGCGGCAGGCGCGCAGCGCCTCGGGGATGTCGGGCTGCTCGGTGAAGCCGTAATGGGCGATCACGGTGTGGAAGCCCTTGCCCAGGCGCTCGACCTCGACCCGGTTGGCGTCGGACACGACGGGCACGTCCATCGTGTCGACCTGCAGGATGATGATGCGCTCGTGCAGGACCTTGTTGTGCTTGAGATTGTGCAGGAAGGCCT
>CAYRBQ010000051.1:0-13109 GCA_964422305.1 uncultured Reyranella sp.
GCGCCGGTCGGCGCGAGCCTCGGCGGCTCGAAGGACTTCATCAAGGAAGCTTGGCGCCAGAAGCAGATGCTGGGCGGCTCGATGCGCCAGTCCGGCGTCATCGCGGCCGCCGCGCTCTATGCCCTCGATCACAACTGGGATCGCCTCGCCGAGGACCACGACAACGCGCGGCATCTCTCCGAGGGCATCGCCAACATCAAGGGCCTCTCGATCGACGTGGCACGGATGGAGACCAACCTCGTCTTCTTCCAGGTGACCAAGCCCGGCTGGACGCCGGCCAGGCTCGTCGATGCCTGCAAGCAGCGCGGCGTCGGCATGGGCACGGCCGCCGGCAACCGCATCCGCGCCGTCACCCATCTCGACGTCAACAAGGCCGACATCGACGCCGCGCTGAAAGTGATCAGCGACTCGCTGGCAGCCTGAGGCCGGATGAACGCGCCTGCCAAGCTCGGCCAGTCGATCGCCCGCCGGGAGGACCAGCGCTTCTTGACCGGCCGCGGCCGCTACACCGACGATACCGCCCCCGCCGGCGCGCTCGCCGTGCTGTTCGTGCGCTCGCCGCATGCCCATGCGCGCATCGCCGGCATCGACACGACAGCCGCGCTCGGCTCGCCGGGCGTCGCGGCGGTCTATACGGCGAGCGATCTCGTCGCCGACAAGGTCGGCCATCTGCCGGCGGTCAGCGAGATCAAGGACGAGGCCGGCAACCGCCATCGCGAGCCACAGCACCTGCCGATGCCGCCGGGCAAGGTCCGCCATGTCGGCGACATCGTCGCGATGGTGGTCGCCGGCACGCTCGACCAGGCCCGCGACGCGGCGGAGCTGCTCGTCGTCGACTACGAGGAGCTGCCGGCCGTGGTGACCGCAGCGCAGGCGCTGGCACCTGAGGCGCCGCTGGTGCACGACGACGTACCGGGCAACCTGATGTGCCGCTGGGGCAAGGGCGACCGTGCTGCGACCGATGCGGCCTTCGCACGCGCCGCCCACGTCTCCACGCTCTCCATCCGCTCGCCGCGCCAGGTCGTCCACTACATGGAAACGCGCGCGGCATGGTCTGCCTACGACCCCGCCGCCGAGCTCGTCACCGTCACGCTCTCCTCGCAAGGCGTGCAGATCCCGCACCGCCTGATGTGCGAGCGCGTCCTGAACGTGCCGAAGGACAAGCTGCGGCTCATCACCGAGGATGTCGGCGGCGGTTTCGGGCCCAAGTATCCGATCTCCGCCGAATCGACCCTGATCGCCTGGGCGACCCGCAAGCTCGGGCGCGGCATGCGCTGGACCTGCGAACGCGGCGATCATTCGCTCTCCGACAGCCACGCCCGCGATCTGTCGGCCAGCGCCGACCTGGCGCTCGATGCCGAGGGCCGGTTCATCGGCCTGCGGGTCAGGGCGCAGGCGAACTACGGCGCCTACGTCTCGATGTTCGCACCGACCATCCCCACGACCGGCCTCGCCAAGGTGATCTCCGGCCTCTACCGGATTCCCGCGATCCGTATCGACTTCGACTGCGCCTTCTCCAACACCGTGCCCGTGGATGCCATCCGCGGCGCCGGCAAGCCCGAAACGTTGCTGCTGCTCGAGCGGCTTGTCGATCTCGCCGCCCACGAAACCGGCCGCACGCCGGCCGAGCTGCGCCGGCTCAACTTGCTGCGCGCCGACGAGATGCCTTACGCCGCCGCAAGCGGCTACACCTACGATGCCGCCGACTGCGTTCGCCTCTTCGAGACCGCGCTGAAGGAAGCCGACGAGCCCGGCTTCGCAGCGCGACGTGCCGCGAGCGAGGCCGCCGGCAAGCGGCGTGGTCTCGGCCTCTCCTGCCACCTGCATGGAACCGGCGGCATCGCCGACGAGCATGTGATGGTGCAGGCTTCGGCCGACGGGCTGGTGGCGAGGGTCGGTACGCAGAGCCAGGGCCAGGGCCATGAGACGGTGTTCGCACAGATGCTGTCCGACACGCTCGACGTGCCGGTCGACCGAATCGAAGTCCGGCAGGGCGATACGCGAACGATTCCCCACGGCGGTGGCACTGGCGGTTCATCCTCCACCATCATCAGCGGCACGACGCTGAAGCGCGCGGCCGACGTGCTGATCCAACGCGGCCGCGATCTCGCGGCCGAGCGGCTCGAGACCGCGCCGGCCGACATCGCCTATCGCGACGGCGCGTTCGAGATCGTGGGTACGGACAGACGGATCGGCCTGATCGAGATGGCGGCCTGGAAGCCGTTCGACGGCGATGCCGTGTTCGCCGACAAGATCGAGTCTTTTCCCACCGGCGTCATGGTCTGCGAGGTCGAGGTCGATCCCGAGACCGGCGCGACTCGCCTCGACCGGCTGCTGGCCGTCGCCGACTGCGGCGTCGTGGTCAACCCGCGCCTGCTCGACGGGCAGATTCACGGCGGCATCGTGCACGGCCTGGGCAACGCGATGATGGAAGAGGCTGTCTACGACGAGAAGACCGGCCAGCTGCTCGCCGGCACCCTGATGGACTACGCGCTGCCGCGTGCCGAGGACGTGCCCACCTTCGAGATCGAAACGATCTCGACCGCGTCGCCCAACAATTTCCTGGGCCTCAAGGGTGTCGGCGAGTTGCCGACCAACGGCGCGCCTGCCGCGTTCGTCAATGCGGTGCTCGACGCCTTGCGCCCGCTCGGCGTTCGGCATATCGACATGCCGCTCACGCCCCACAAGGTCTGGAAAGCCCTGCAGCGATGAAGAAACTGTTCAGAGGTCTCGCGCTGCTGCTCGGCGCGCTCGCCTTCGTGGCCGCTGGCGCCACAACGGCCGTCATCGCCTTCAACGCACCCTCGCAAGTTCCGGCCCTTGCGGCCGGCGAGTCCATCCCCGGCATCTCGCAATGGAACCAGGCCGAGATCCCTGCGCCGCAGAGCGTCAAGGCGCGCGACGGCGCGCCGCTCAACTATCGGCTCTATCCCGGCCGCAAGGATCGCGCGATCATCCTGGTGCACGGCTCGTCGGGCACCGGATACACCATGCACAAGCTCGCGCAGGCGCTGCAGGCGGCGGGCGGCACGGTCTACACGATCAGCCTGCGCGGCCACGGCGGGTCGGGCACGGTGAACGGCGACACCTCTTACAAGGGCCAGCTCGACGACGATCTGGTCGATTTCGTGACGGCCGCGGGCCTCGTCGATCCGCAGGTGCGCAAGACCTTGGCGGGCTTTTCCTCGGGCGGCGGCTTCGTGCTGCGCACCGCGAGCGGCCCGAACCAGGCGATGTTCAACGACTATCTCGCGATCGCGCCCTACATCGCCCAGGATTCGCCCACCACCAAGCCCGGCTCCGGCGGCTGGGCGAGCGTGGCGGTGCCGCGCGTCGTGGCGCTGTCGATCCTCGACGGGCTCGGCCTGCCGTGGTTCCAGCACCTGCCCGTCGTGCGCTTCGCGACCGACGCCCAACCCAGCGCCAACCGCACGCCCGTCTATTCCTACCGGCTCGCTGCCGGCCTGCAGCTTCCGCGCGACTGGCGGCAGGCGCTCGCGCGTATCCGCGAGCCGACGTTGATAGTGGTCGGCTCGAAGGACGAGCTGTTCAATGCCGAGGCCTTTTCGCCGACGGTGGCTCCGCTCAATTCGAAGATTGCCGTCGAGATCGTGCCGGAGCGGACGCATCTCGGCATGATCGGCGATCCCGTCGCGATCGACGCGATCGTGGCCGCGTGGCGAAAGTTGGCGGACAGCCGCGCGGCGCGCTAGCCTCCCGCCGGGAGGAACCAAATGACCAATCGTCTCACCGCCGCGCTCGCCGGCGCCTTGATGCTGTTCGCCACCGACGCGTTTGCCCAGGCTTGGCCGAGCAAGCCGATCAAGCTCGTGGCGCCCTATCCGCCGGGCGGCCAGACCGACGTCGTCTCGCGCTACTTCGCCGAGAAGCTGTCGGGCGCATTGGGCCAGCAGGTGATCGTCGAGAACAAGGCCGGCGCGCAGGGCATGGTCGGCGCCGAGATCGTGAAGAACGCGGCGCCCGACGGCTACACGTTCGTCTACGTCAACTCGTCGATGATGTGCATCAATCCCTACGTCTACAAGAAGATGCCCTACGACGGCTTCAAGGACTTCGTGCCGGTGACGCAGCATGGCCTGGCGCCGCTCGCCATGGTGGTCCCTCCGACGCTCGGGCCGAAGTCGGTGAAGGAGTTCGTCGTCTGGGCCAAGGAACGCAAGGGCAAGGTCAACTTCGCCTCCTTCGGCAACGGCTCGTCCTCGCACATCTGGGGCGAGATGCTGAACCAGGCCGAGAAGCTCGACATGACGCACGTGCCCTACAAGGGCGCAGGTCCGGCCATCCAGGACACGCTGGCCGGCCACATCCCGGTGACGATCCAGGATCTCGCCGCCTCCGGCCCGGCGATCTCGGGCGGCAAGCTGACACCGCTCGCCGTCACCTCGACGGTTCGCTGGCCGCGCCTGCCCGACGTGCCGACCTTCAACGAGCTCGGCTACAAGATCGACCTGGTCGGCTGGAACGGCATCATGGCGCCGGCCGGCACGCCGAAGGAGATCGTCGACCGCATGAGCGCCGAGATCCGCAAGCTCGTGCAGACGCCCGAAGGCAAGGAGAAGCTCCTCGACATGGGCCTGTTCGCGACCGGCACCACCTCGGCCGAGATGACCGAGATCATGCGCACCGGCTGCGCCGCCTGGGGCGACGCGGTGAAGCGCGCCGGCGTCCAGCCGGAATGATCGCGGAATGATCCAGGTCAAGGCCGGCCTGCCGCGGGTCGTGCGAAAAGGCAGGCATGACCCGCCGCATCCTCGTCCTGAACGGACACCCCGACCCGAAGGGCGCGGGCCTCTGCCGTGCCCTGGCGGACGCCTATTCGGACGGGGCGACTGAAGGAGGTCACGCCGTCCGGCGCGTCGATATCGCCAGGCTCGTCTTCGACCCGGTGCGGTCGCAGGCCGAATTCGAGCACGGCGGCGCCCCCGCCGACATCGCCGCGGTCCAGGAGTCGATACGCTGGGCCGACCATCTGGTGGTCGTGTTCCCGCTCTGGCTCGGCGACATGCCGGCATTGCTCAAGGCGTTCTTCGAGCAGGCGCTGCGCCCGGGCTTCGCCTTCAGCTACCGCCCGAGCGGCTTTCCCGAGATGCATCTCAAGGGCCGGTCGGCGCACGTCATCGTGACGATGGGCATGCCCGCCTTCGTCTACCGCTGGTACTTCCGCGCGCACGGGCTGAAGAACCTCAAACGCAACATCCTCCGCTTCGTCGGCTATTCGCCGGTCCGCGACACGATCGTCGGCGGGCTCGGGTCGGCCGACCGACCTCGGATCGCCCGCCGGATCGAGGAGGTCAGGCGACTGGGCCGCAGCGCGTCCTAGCTCAGCGCCGCGCCAACCGGTCGAGCGCCGCCGCGATCGCCTCGCGCGTCGCCGCCGGCTGCTCGGCGATGGCGCGTCCCAGGAGGTCGAGCTGCCGGCGCAATGTGTGGACCTGATCGACCAGGTCGACCACCGTCTCGACCGACTCCTCGTCGAAGCCGAGCTCGTCGGCGAGCTCGGCCAGCAGGCGGGCACGCGCCACGTCGACCTGCTCGAAGCTCCAGGCCTCGACCGTGCCGGTGGGCCGCAGCAGGCCGCGCGCCACCCAGCGCTCGACATGCACGGTCGTGAGCCGGCGGTGCTCGCGCAGCAGCTCGTCGAGTGTCGTCATGTGAACTGCTCCATCCCCTTGCGCGGATCGTAGGCGCGACCCGCCTCCCAGCCCTCGAGGAATTCCTTCAGCTTGTCGTCGGGCTGCTCGGGCAGCACGACCTTGAGCTTCACATACTGGTCGCCGCGCTGGCCCGACTTGCGGTCGAGCAGGCCGCGGCCCTTGAGCCTGAGCGACGTGCCGGAGTTCGAGCCGGCCGGGACGTTCAGCATCACCGGGCCGCCGACCGTCGGGACGCGGACCTTGCCGCCCAGCGCGGCCTCCGTGACCGTCACCGGCAGCTCGACGTGGATGTCGTTGTCGCGCGCCTCGAAGAAGGCGTGCGGCTCGACGTGAATCTCGACATAGGCGTCGCCGGCCGGGCGTCCCTGCGTGCCCGGCATGCCCTGTCCCTTCAGCCGCAAGGTCTGGCCGTCGCCCATGCCCTCGGGCACGTCGATGTCGAGCGTCTTGCCGTCGGGCAGAGTGACACGCTGCTTGCCGCCGCGCGCCGCCACGAGGAAGGGCACGCGCAGCGAATAGGTGACCGGCATGCCGCCCATGTCGAAGCCGCCGCCGCCGAAGCCGCGGCGCTCGCCGAACATCTCGGAGAAGATGCCGCCCATGTCGACGAACGACTCGTGGGCGCCTGCGCGTTCGTACTTGAATCCCCCGGCGCCGGCCTGGTCGCGATAGAAGCCGCGCGGCGGCATCTCCTGGCCGCTCGCATCGATCTCGCCCGCGTCGAAGCGGCGGCGCTTCTCGGGATCGGACAGCAGGTCGTTGGCCTGTGAGATCTCCTTGAACTTCGCCTCGGCGGCCTTGTCGCCGGGGTTGAGGTCGGGATGGTGCTTCTTGGCGAGCTTGCGGAACGCCTTGCGGATGTCGTCCTCGGAGGCGGTCCTCGGCACGCCCAGGACGGAATAGGGGTCGGTCATAGCCCTACAGATGTGGTGTCTATTGTGGCCTTACAAGTAGGCGAGGCAGCCCGTCTCCTCGAGCACGGGCGCGAGCTTGCGGCGCGCAGCGTCCGGCAGCGCGGCGAACTTCTTGCGCAGCGCGTCGTAGCATTTTCCCTGGTAGCGGAACGGTCCCTGCGCGTACGGCCGGCCCAGCAGCGCGACCTCGAAGGTCTCGCGGCCGTCCCGGAGCGCGGCGAGGTTGGCGGCGAGGAACGGCAGGTAGGTCGCCGCCGCGTGCCGCAGCAGCTCGGCCACGCCGACCGGCAGCGGCGCGGCGGCATCGATCCATGCGCCCTCGACGCCCGAGGCATCGTCGAGGCGCATCAGCCAGCAGAAGACGTCGGTCGCCCGCGCCCGCATCTCGGCGGCGGGCGTGGGATCGACCGACAGGATCTGGAGCTGGCCGTAGAGGCCGAAGTCGCCGAGCGAGGGCCGCGTGCCGAGGAGAAACGGCAGCGTGCGCAGGTGGCGGTCGAGCGTGTCGAGGACGAAGCGGTAGCTCTCCTCGATCACCGGCCGGTTCTGCTCGGTGCAGCCGACCAGCGCCATGCGCCCGACCTGACGGTCGTTGAACGCCTTCATCATGGCGCGCCGCGCGCCCTCTTCCATCACAGGATCGCGCGAGGTCACGACCCAGGCCTGCGCGAAGTCGCGGTCGGCCGGGTAGTACCAGCGGTAGTGGAACATCATCTTGGTGACCCACTCGTCGCCGAAATCCTCCAGCAGGTCGCTGACGAAGGCGAGCGCGGGGTCGTCCGGGATGACAGACCTGACACCGGGATGCTCGCGCTCCAGCGCGTAGGCGAGCGGCGTCGAATCGTTCATCAGCCGCCCGTCGGGAAAGCGCAGCACCGGGATGACCGGCGGCAGGCCGGCGGCGACCGCAACGTCGCGCGGCTGCCCTACCCCTTCCCAGACGAAGGGAATGCGGCGGTAGCGCAGCAGCGCCCGCATCTTCACCGAATAGGGCGACGGGTTGATGCCGTGCAGCGTGTACATGTTCAGAGGCCCAGCACGGCCTTGGCGATGATGTTGCGCTGGATCTCGTTGGAGCCGGCGTAGATCGTCGAGGCGCGGTTGTTGAGGTAGAGCGGCATCGCCGTGATGCCGGCCTGGGGCGTGACGGTCGGCTCGTTGTGGCCGAGCTCGCGCGCCTCCGGCTCGAAGGGCGCGGCATACCAGGCCAGCGCCTCGACGCCGAGATGGTCGAGCTTCTGCAGGGTCTCGCTGCCCCGGATCTTCATCGCCGAGGAGATCGCGCCGGGATTGCGGCCCTTGCTGAGGTCGGAGAGCACCTGCATCTCGATCATCTCGAGCGCCTGGATCTCCATCTCGGTCTCCGCGAGCCGCTCGGCGAAGCCGCGGTCGGCCATCAGCCTGCCCGAACCGTCGGCCGCCTCCTCGCGCGCGATGCGCTTCACGTCCTCGATGCGGGCGTAGAGATTGGGCGTATAGCCCTCGCCGCCGCGCTCGAACTCCAGCAGGTACTTGGCCACCGTCCAGCCGGCATTCTCCGGCCCGATGCGGTTGGCGACCGGCGTCCGCACATTGTCGAAGAACACCTGGTTGACCTCGTGATCGCCCGCCAAGGTCAGGATCGGCGCCACCGAAAGGCCGGGCGTCTTCATCGAGTCGATCAGCACGAAGGAGATGCCGTCCTGCGGCTTGCCTTCGGTGCCGGTCCGCACCAGGCAGAACATGTGATCGGCGACATGCGCGCCGGTGGTCCAGATCTTGGTGCCGTTGATCACGTAGTCGTCGCCGTCGCGCTCGGCCTTGGTCTTGAGGCTCGCGAGGTCGGAGCCGGAGCCCGGCTCGGAGTAGCCCTGGCAGAAGACGATATCGCCCGCCACGATGCGCGGCAGGTACTTGGCCTTCTGCTCCGAGGTGCCGAACTTCATGATCACGGGGCCGACCATGCGCAGGCCCATGGAGAAGATGCGCGGCGCGTCGGCGGCGGTGCACTCGCGGGCGAAGATGTAGCGCTCGGTCGCGTTCCAGCCCGTGCCGCCGTATTCCTTCGGCCAGGTCGGCGCCGACCAGCCCTTCCTCGCCAGCACCTTGTGCCATCGCATGCCGGCTGCGAAGTCGGCGAACACGCCGCCGGTCTTGCGGCCCGCCTCGCGGAGGTCCTCGCTCAGATTCTCGTCGAGGAAGCGGCGGACCTCGTCGCGGAACGCCTCGTCTTTTTCGCTCAGCGCCAGATCCATCGGCGTCCTCCCTCGTTTCTTTCCACAGAGGCTAGCGACCGCCCCCGTGTCGCGTCCAGTGCGCGGCTGACAGCGGCTTCCGGTGGGCGGTATGCTTTTTGCCTCGCTGTGCGTACCCGATCGCGGAGGTCGCCGTGGCCCGTCTGCCTGGTCGTCTGCTTGGCCTGCTTGCCGTACTCCTCCTCGCCGCGCCTGCCACCGCGCAGGACCGCAAGGAGATCGACCTCGCGCTGGTCCTGGCCATCGACATTTCCGGCAGCGTCGATCCCGAGGAAGCCAGGCTGCAGCGGCAGGGCTATGTCGAGGCGTTCCGCGACAAGGTCATCGTCAAGGCGATCCTGGGCGGCAATCACGGCCGCATCGCCGTCGCCTACTTCGAATGGTCCGACGCCTGGGTGCAGAAGCTGCTGGTCGACTGGACTCTCCTCGACTCCGAGGCCGCGATCGAGGCCTTCGCGCGCCGTCTCGAGAACGCGCCGATCTCGATCGCGCGCCGCACCTCGATCAGCGGCGCCATCCGCTACGCCATCCCGATGTATCGCCGCATGCCCTACGAGGCCGACCGCAAGGTGCTCGACATCTCGGGCGACGGCTCGAACAACGACGGCGGCCTCGTCACCGATATCCGCCACGACGCGCTGAAGGAGCGCATCATCATCAACGGCCTGCCGGTCATGAACGACCGGCCCAACCCGTTCGGCTTCCCCAGCGAGCCCGATCTCGACAAGTACTACCTGCACTGCGTCACCGGCGGCCCGCGCTCGTTCGTCGAGGTCGCGCAGAACTTCGAGGACTTCCCGAGGGCGGTCCGCAAGAAGCTGCTGCAGGAAGTCGCCGATACGGGTCCCCTGAACGACTTCGACATCGGCGAGCTGGGCGTCGATCGCCCAGGCATCCACCTGGCTCAAAGCAACGGCCGGCGGCAGCAACGCGACGAGGAGGACTACACCCGCTACGTTCGACCCGAGTACGAGCTCGGCTGCGACATCGGCGAGCGGCGTTCCCGCGACTTCTGGCAGCGCCGTTTCGGCGTCACGCCGGACTGAGAGCCCTTTCCTATCCTGCACGGGACGGCGACCGCTCAAGTCGTTGATCTGCTGCGCTTTTCCGTCGGCTGAGAGGGTTCGGAACGGGAAACCGGGTGTCGAATTCCGCGGTCAAGATAGTCGAGCGCCCGCATCGTCGCGCGATGGCTGAAATGGCGCCGCCAGCCGACCTCCTTGCCCTGGTGGAAGACCGTCGTCTGCTCGCCGGCACACACGATGGCGATCATCCGGTCCTCGACAAGCTGCAGACGCTGCTCCAGCAGTCGCTCCCAATGGCGGCGGAAGGCTTCGTCGCGTTCGCGCCAGCGATAGACCGTGGAGAGGGGCACGCCGGTCCGCTTCGCCGCCTCGCCCACCTCGCCGGTCGCGCGGAGCTGCCGGAGGAAGAACACGCGCAGCCGGCGCGCGGTGCGACGGCGGACCGGTCCACGGCGCACACGCAGCAGCGATTGGGGCACGTCCGGGTCCTCACCGTGCAGTCGCCGCACCGTTTCGGAATAGGTCTCGGGTTGCACCGCCATGACTCCTCTTCCTCCTCCACATCTGGAATCGGAAGATATTCATATCCTATCCTCTCGTCAAGCATCTGAACTCGAAACGGCTGATACCAAAAAGCCTGCAATTTTCTTATCGCATCCCGGCTGCATTTATTGACCTATCACTGAAGTTTGATATCGTCCTCGCGATGAGACGAGGCGGCCATGGGTAAAGGCCGCCGCCGTGGGTATCGGGTGGGCTCCGATGCGCCAAACCGCGGGTGTTTCGACGTGGGTAGGGTGCAAGGGACATGGCTGGGCTACAACCCGGCGCTGCAACGTCCGCTGGGTGTAGCGGCGACGACGACTTCGATTTCGAGGCCACGGGCGGGACGATAACCGAGCGATTTGCCGCGAGCGCACGCACCGCGGCGTCCTCGATCGCTGCCGTCCAGCGTGGCCAGGCGATGACCTATGCCGATCTCGACCGGCGTTCGAACAAGCTCGCGCGCCATCTTCGCCGCCAGGGCGTCGGTGCCAATGATCTGATCGCGCTGCATGCCGGGCGCTCGACGGGCTCGCTGGTCGCCATGCTCGCGACGCTGAAGCTCGGCGCCGCCTATGCGCCGCTCGATCCCGCCGCCCCGGCCGACTATCACGCCTGGGTGCTGCAGGACTGCGGTGCCCGCCTGACACTGGCCGGCCGCGACGCCCGTGACGTTCCGGGTGTCGTGATCGACCTCGAGGACGCCCTCGCAGCTTGCGAGAGCGAGGACGGATCGGCGCTGGAGGATCCCTGCCGCCCGGACGATATCGCCTACGTGATGTACACGTCGGGCTCGACCGGCCGCCCCAAGGGCGTCCGGGTGCCGCATCGCGCCGTGGTCCGTCTCGTCAGCGACCAGACCTACACGCGCTTCGCCGCCGACGAGGTGTTCCTGCACGCCGCCCCGCTGGTCTTCGATGCCAGCACCTTCGAGATCTGGGGTGCGCTGCTGCACGGCGCGCTGGCCGTCGTCGTCGAGGAGGACCGCGCCTCCCTGCAGCAGATCGCCGATGCGATCCGCCGCCACGGCGTCACCACCGCCTGGTTCACCGCCGGGCTGTTCCACCTGCTGGTCGAGCACCAGCTCGAGGCACTGCAGGGCGTGCGCCACATCCTGGCCGGCGGCGACGTGCTGTCACCCACCCACGTGCTGCGTGCCCGTGCCTCCCTGCCCGACTGTCAGCTCGTCAACGGCTACGGCCCGACCGAGAACACCACCTTCACCTGCTGCTATCGCATCCCGAAGGCCGGCTGGGGCGGCGGGCCGGTGCCGATCGGCACGCCGATCAACGGCACTTGCGTGCGATTGCTCGACGACGCCATGAAGCCGGTTCCCGACGGCGAGATCGGCATGCTCTATACCGGCGGCCTCGGACTCGCCTCGGGCTATCTCGGCGACGCCGCCCGGTCGGCGGCGGCGTTCGTGCCCGATCCCTTCCATCCCGGCGCCACGCTCTACCGGACCGGCGACCTCGCGCGCCGCCGTCCCGACGGGGCGTTCGATTTCATCGGGCGGCGCGACCGACAGGTGAAGATCGACGGCAAGCGGGTCGAGCTCGGCGAGATCGAGGAGACCCTGCGGCGCAGCGGCAGCATCGCCGACGCCGTCGTCACCGCCAGCAAGACCGACGATGGACACGTCCTCACCGCCTACATCAAGGGCGCCGCCGCCAACAGCGACCGCTCGATGCTGGCGTCGGAGGCGCGCAACGGCCTGCTGCGCACCCTGCCGCCGCACATGCGGCCGGCACGCATCGTCGTGCTCGACGAGTTCCCGCTCAACACCAGCGGCAAGGTCGATCACGACCGCCTGCCTAAGCCCCTGCCGCCGCACGCCGAGGCCGTGCCGCCCGCCGAGGGGAACACCGAGCGCATGCTGGGCGAAATCTTCGCCCGCGTGCTCGACGTGCGAAGCGTCGGCGCCGACACCAATTTCTTCGATCTCGGCGCCACCTCGCTCAAGCTGGTCGAGGCCCATGCCGCGATCGAGCGCATCTGGCCGGGCGTCGGCGTCGTGGCCCTGTTCCGTCATCCCAACATCCGCGACCTGGCGCGCGCCATCGAGGGGCGCGACACCGCGCTCGACTCCGCCGCACGCCGCCGCGCGCAGCAGCAGGCGGAGGCGCTGAAGAGGATGCAGCGCGCCCGGCTGGCGCAATGAGCGAGCTGCCAGAGGAATTGCCCGAGAACGCCATCGCCATCGTCGGCATGGCCGGACGCTTTCCAGGCGCCGACGACGTGGCCCAGTTCTGGCAGAACGTGCGTAGCGGCAAGACGTCGATCACGCGCTTCACCGAAGGGGAGCTCGAGGACGCGTTCGGCCCCGAGATCCGCCACGATCCGAACTTCGTGCGCGCGCGGCCGATCCTGAAGGACGTCGAACGGTTCGACGCCGAGTTCTTCGGCATGCTGCCGCGCGAGGCCGCCCTCACCGACCCGCAGCACCGGCTGATGCTGGAATGCGCCTGGGCCGCCCTGGAGGATGCCGGCTACGACCCGGCGAGGTATCCCGGCTCGATCGGCGTGTTCGCCGGCTCGAGCATGAGCACCTACCTGTTGACCCACGTGCTGGCCGAGCGGCTGACCGCCGACGGCTTCGCCAGCGACTACCAGGTGGGCTCCTACGACGCCCTGCTGGGCGCACTCTCCGACACGCTGGCCACCCGCATCGCCTACAAGCTGAACCTGCGCGGGCCGGCCATGACGGTCCAAAGCGCC
>CAYRBQ010000052.1:0-13096 GCA_964422305.1 uncultured Reyranella sp.
CATCCTGACGACAGGCCGGACGGTGCCGGAGGCGTTTCTGCGGCTCTATCGCCTGGAGCGTGCCTGTCAGATCCAGCTCGACGCGGCGGCAGCGGGGACGCTGAACATCCTGGGCGATAATCTGGCCGCCAAGTCCGGGGCCGACGTCGACGGCTTCTCGGAGCGCGAGTCGACCGCCGGGATCGGCGATCTCGAGTTCGCCGCCCTCCTGCGCAAGATCGACAAGGTCGACACGAGCTGGCGCCACTGACGCGCGCGTCGGCGCCTGTGCGTCGACGGTGACAGCTCCATTTCTGCTCGAACGATAGATCCAGAATGGATGTGATTTGGTATGCCCGCGGCGGGCTCTAAAGCTTTCAAAACATTGTATTATTTCATGAGCTAGGAAATATCACACTGTCAGTGTAGTATGCAAAACTGCATCCCTGACATGAGATCCCGTGCAATCCTCAGGGCCGCCCGTCGCCGCCACCGGCGCAAAGCGATGGGAGTGGCCGCTGCGCTGAGTGCGCTGCCCTTGTCTGGGCAGGTCGCGCACGCGCAGACGTGGTTGTACACGGGGACCGACTGGGGAGCTGGCGCGAACTGGAGCGGCGGTTCGACGCCGGGTGCTGGGCAGACGGCCACTCTGAACTCGTCCGGCGGCAGCCAGCCGATCATCGGCGGCAACTTCACGATCGGCACCGTCGACCTCACGGCCGGCACTCTGACCATAAATGCGACGCGCGTTCTCACCGTCCAGACGGCGTTCAACGTCTCGAATGCGACGGTGGCGGGTGGCGGCACGATTTCCCTCGGCGTGGGCTCGACGCTGACCGCGAGTGGGGCCGGTGCGGTGAACGTGGGTTCCATCGTCGGCGGCACGGGCGCCGTCTCGATCACCGGATCGAACGTCACATTCACGGGTGCCAACAGCTATACGGGCGCGACCTCCATCGCGAGCGGCGGCGTCCTCAACATTCAGAACGCGACGGGCCTCGGAACCACCGCCGCCGCGACGACCGTGGCGAGCGGCGGCGCCCTCCAGGTTCAGGGCGGTATCACCGTGTCGGAGGCGCTGACCCTGAACGGCACCGGCATCGCCGACGACGGTGCGCTGCGCAACATCAGCGGCACCAACACGCTGAGCGGCGCGATTACGCTCGGCAGCGGCACGCGCATCAACTCCGACTCCGGCACCCTCATCCTAACGGGCACCAAGACCGGCACCGGCCAGGCGTTGACGGTGGGTGGCGCCGGCAATGTCACGATCTCGACCAACGGCATCAACACGAGCACCGGCGGCACGCTCACCAAGGACGGGACCGGCACCCTGACGATCAACGCGGCGAGCAACTATACCGGCGCAACGACGATCAACGCCGGCGTGGTCGCCATCTCGAATGCGACGTCCCTGGGCACCACCGCTGGTGACACAACCGTCATGAATGGCGCCTCGTTGAATGTCACCGGCACTGCCACGATCGCGGAGGCGCTGATTCTGAACGGCACCGGCATCGCCGATGACGGTGCGCTGCGCAACATCAGCGGCAACAAAACGCTGAGCGGCGCGATTACGCTCGGCAGCAGCACCCGCATCAACTCCGACTCGGGCACGCTGACCCTCACGGGCACAAAGACCGGCATCGGCCAGGCGCTGACAGTGGGCGGCGCCGGCAATGTCACGATCTCGACCAACGGCATCAACACGAGTACCGGCGGCACGCTCACCAAGGACGGGACCGGCACCCTGACAATCAGCGCCGCAAGCGACTATACCGGCGCAACGACGATCAACGCCGGCGTGGTGGCGATCTCCAACGCGACGGCTCTCGGCACGACAGCGGGCGGCACCACCGTGATGAGTGGCGCGGCCCTCAACATGTCCGGTGCGCTCACCGTCGGCGAGGCCATCACCCTCAACGGCACGGGCATAGGCAACGCCGGAGCCCTGCGCAGCACCGCGACGAACAAGACGGTGTCCGGCGCCATCACGCTGGGCAGCGACAGCCGGATCAACTCCGATGCAAATACGCTCACCTTGTCGGGCGGCATCACGGGGACCGGGCTGGCGCTGACGGTCGGCGGTGCCGGCGCCACCACGATCTCGACGAGCGGCATCAACACCGGCGCGGGCGGCAGCCTCGTCAAGGATGGCACCGGTACGCTGACGATCTCCGCTGCCGGCGACTACACCGGCGCCACCGCCGTCAACGCGGGCGTGCTCGCCATCTCGAACGCGGCGGCGCTCGGGACGACGGCGGCCGGCACGACCATCGCCAGCGGCGCCGCGCTCAATATCTCCGGCAACATCACCGTCGGCGCCGAGGCCCTGACCATCAGCGGTACCGGCATCTCGAACGGCGGCGCCTTGCGCAACACCAGCGGCACCAACACCTTCGGCGGCGACATCACGCTGAACGCGGCCAGCCGGATCAATTCCGACTCGGCGACGCTGACGCTGTCCGGCGGGATCGGCGGCGTGCAGAATCTTACGCTCGGCGGCGCGGGCAGCGTGACCGTGACCGGCGTGATCGCGACCGGCAGTGGCACCCTGACGAAGGACGGGGCCGGCACGGCCGTGCTCAGCGGCGCCAACACCTACGACGGCGCGACGACCGTCTCGACCGGAACGCTGAACATTCGGAACGCCACCGCCCTCGGCTCGGCCGCCGGAGGCACGACGGTCGCCAGCGGCGCCGCCTTGTCGATCCAGAACAATATCGTCGTTGCGGACGAAGCCTTGACCTTGTCGGGCACCGGCGTCTCGAATGGCGGCGCCTTGCGCAACATCAGCGGTGCCAACACCTACAGCGGCGCGATCACGCTGGGCGCAGCGACCCGCATCAACTCCGATGCCGGCACGCTGACGCTCAACAGCGCGACGGCGATCACCGACGCCGAGAACCTGACCTTCGGCGGCGTGGGCGCGATCGTCGTATCCACCGTGCTTCAGACCGGGGCGGGAACGCTCACCAAGGACGGTACCGGTACGACGACCTTGAGCGGCGCGAATACCTACACCGGCCTCACCACCGTGTCGGCGGGTTCGCTAAACATCCAGAATGCAACGTCGCTCGGCACCGCCGATGCGGGTACGACGGTTGCAAGCGGCGCGACTCTGCAGCTGCAGGGCGGTATCACCGTCGCAAACGAGGCCCTGACGCTGAGCGGCACCGGCGTCGGGGCCGGCGGCGCGCTGCGCAACATCAGCGGCGCCAACACGTACAGCGGCGCTATCGCGCTGGGCGCGGCGACCCGCATCAATTCCGACGCCGGCACGCTGACGCTCGACAGCGCGACGGCGATCACCGACGCACAGAACCTGACCTTCGGCGGCCCCGGCGCGATCGTCGTGTCGACGGCGCTGCAGACCGGAGCGGGCACGCTGACCAAGGACGGTGCGGGCACGCTGACCCTGACGGCGGCCAATACCTACACCGGCCTGTCGACGGTCTCGGCGGGGTCGCTGAACATCCAGAATGCCGACGCGCTCGGCACCGCCGCGAGCGGTACCTCGGTGACCAACGGCGCAACCCTGCAGCTTCAGGGCGGCATCACCGTGGCGACCGAAGGCCTGACGCTGAACGGCACCGGCGTGTCGACCGGCGGCGCCTTGCGCAACATCAGCGGGAACAACGCCTGGCAAGGGGCGATCACGCTCGGCAGCGCCTCACGCATCAACTCCGACGCCGATACGCTCACCATCGCCGGCAACATCGGCGGGACGCAGAACCTGACGGTCGGGGGAGCCGGCAGCACGACGATTTCGGGGGTGATCGGCACGGCGACCGGCACGCTGACCAAGGATGGCAGCGGCACGCTGCTTCTGACGGGTGCCAACACCTACACGGGAACGACGACGATCACCGCCGGAACACTGAAGATCGGCGACGGCGGAACGACGGGGAGTCTCGCGGCCACGGCAATCGTCAATGCCGGCACGCTGGCGTTCGACCGGTCCGACTCGATGACGATCGCCGGCGCCATCTCCGGGGCCGGCGCTGTCCAGCAGCTCGGCGGCGGCACGACGATCCTGACCGGAGCCAACACCTATGCCGGCACGACGACGATATCGGCCGGGACTCTGCGAATCGGCGCCGGCGGTGCGACGGGCGCGCTCGGCACCGGGGCCACGACCAACTACGCGGCTCTGGTGTTCGACCGCACGGGGGCGCTGACGGTTTCGAGCGCGATCTCCGGCACCGGCACCGTGACACAGGCCGCCTCCGGCACGATCACGCTCACCGGTGCCAACACCTACAGTGGAATCACTACGATCTCGGCGGGCACGCTGAACGTCGGCGGTGGCGGAACCGTCGGCACGCTGGGCAGCGGCGCCGTGGTGAACGATGCGACGCTGATCGTCGACCGCTCCAATGCGGCGTTCACCCTGGCCAACGACATCTCGGGCACCGGCGGACTCACCAAGAGCGCCGCTGGCAGCGCGACGACCTTGACCCTGACGGGCAACAACACCTACAGCGGCACGACCACCATCACCGAGGGCACCATCCAGGTCGGTGCCGGCGGCACCACCGGTTCTCTCGGGACGGGTGCGGTGGTCACCACCGGCGGCACGCTGGCCTTCAACCGCTCTGACGATTTCACGGCGGCCAATGCGATCTCGGGGACGGGAGCCGTCACCAAGCTCCTGGCGAACACCCTCACGCTCACCGGAGCCAACACCTACACCGGCACGACGACGATCTCCGCCGGCACGCTGCAGATCGGCGCCGGCGGGACGACCGGATCGCTCGGAACGGGCAACATCACCAACAATTCGGCGCTGATCTTCAACCGCTCCGACTCCCTGACCTATGCGGGCATCGTCTCCGGGACGGGCTCGGTGACCCAGGTGGGGACCGGTACGACGATCCTCAGCAACAGCAACACCTACACCGGTGGCACCACGATCTCGGCCGGCACCCTGCAGGTGGGCACCGGCGGTACCACTGGCGCGCTCGGCAGCGGCGCGATCGGCAACGACGGCACGCTCGTGCTCAACCGATCCAATGCCTTCACGGTCGCGAACGCGATTTCCGGCACGGGCGCCCTGTCGCAGATCGGCGGTGGGACGACGACCCTCACGGCGAACAACAACTATTCCGGAACGACGACGATCTCGGGCGGCACGCTGCAGATCGGCGCCGGCGGCGGTACGGGGTCGCTCGGCACCGGCAATGTTGTGAACGAAGCGACACTGGCCTTCAACCGATCGAACGCGATGACGGTATCGAACGTCATCTCGGGCACCGGTGCGGTGACGCAGGCCGGTGCGGGAACGACCACGCTCACCGGCACCAACACCTATTCGGGCACGACGACGATCTCGGCCGGCGCGCTGCAGATCGGCGCCGGCGGGGCGTCGGGTACGCTCGGCACGGGCAACGTCGTCAACAATGCGAGCCTGATCTTCAACCGCTCCGACGCAATGACGGTCGGAAATGTGATCTCCGGGACCGGATCGCTGACGCATGCCGGCACCGGCACGACCGCTCTGACCGCAGCCAACACCTATGCCGGCACCACGACCATCTCGGCCGGAACGCTGCAGATCGGCGCCGGCGGCACCACCGGCGCACTTGGGACGGGCGCGGTGACCAACAATGGCACGCTGGCTTTCAACCGATCCGACTCCGTGACCGTTTCGAACGCGATCTCGGGCACGGGCGCGTTGAACCAGATCGGCGCCGGCACGACGGTTCTTACCGGCGCGAACACCTACTCGGGCACGACCACGGTGTCGTCGGGAACGCTCCAGGTCGGCGCGGGCGGTACAACGGGCACCCTCGGCACCGGCGCCGTCGTCAACAACGCTACGCTCGACTTCAACCGCTCCAACGCCTTGACGGTCGCCAACGCCATCTCCGGCACCGGCTCTGTCGTGCAGGAAGGGGCGGGCACGACGACACTGACCGGCGCCAACAGCTATTCCGGCACGACGACGATCTCTGCCGGCGTCCTTCAGGTCGGTGCGGGCGGCACCAGCGGCACGCTGGGCACCGGCGCCGTGGCCAACGACGCCGGCCTGGTGTTCAACCGGTCCGATACGGTCACCATCGCCAACGCGATCTCCGGCACCGGCTCGGTCACCCAGGCCGGCAGCGGCACCACGATCCTGACGGCAGCCAACACCTATTCCGGCGGCACGACGATCTCCGCCGGAACGCTGCAGATCGGCAATGGCGGCACCACCGGGTCGATCACGGGGAATGTCACGAACAACGCCACTCTTGCTTTCAACCGCTCCGACGACATCACCTTCGCCGGCAACATCTCCGGCACCGGCGCCCTGAGCTTCCTCGGCAGTGGCACGGTTACGCTGACCGGCACCAACACCTACAGCGGCGGCACCGTGCTGGGCGGCGGCATCGTCCAAGTGGCCTCCGATGCCGAGCTGGGCGCGGCGGGCGGCGGCGTTACCTTCAATGGCGGCACGCTGCAGCTCACCGCGGGATTCTCGAGTGCGCGCGCCTTCGCGGTGGGTGCCGGCGGCGGCACGCTCGACACGCAGGCCAACAACCTCACCCTGTCCGGCGTGCTCTCGGGGAGCGGTGCGCTCGCCAAGCAGGGTGGCGGGACGCTGACGCTCACCGGCACCAACACCTACAGCGGCACGCTGACCATCACCCAGGGAGAGGTTCGGGTGGGTGCAGGTGGCACGGTCGGCACGCTCGGGACGGCGAGCGTCGTCAACAACGGCAGCCTGGTCTTCGATCGCTCCAACGCGCTGACCGTCTCGAGCGCGATCTCCGGCACCGGATCGGTCTCCCAAGCCGGCAGCGGCACCACCACGCTGGCCGGAGCCAACAGCTACAGCGGCACGACGACGATCTCGTCCGGTGTGCTGCAGGTCGGCGCTGGCGGCACGACTGGTACGCTCGGCACCGGCGCCGTCACGAACAACGCCAGCCTGCTGTTCAACCGTTCGGACGGGCTCATCATCACTGCTCCCATCTCCGGCACCGGGTCGCTGGGCCAGATCGGGACGGGAACGACCATCCTCACCGGCAACAACAGCTACACGGGAACGACCAGCATCTCGTCCGGCGGACTGCAGATCGGCAATGGCGGTACGACCGGCACGCTGGGGAGCGGCGCGGTGACCAACAACGGCAGCCTGTTGTTCAACCGTTCCGATGCGCTGACCGTCTCCAACGCCATCTCCGGCACTGGCGGCCTGTCGCAGATCGGCGCCGGCACGACCATCCTGACGGGAGGCAACACCTATACCGGTACGACCACGATCACATCCGGCGGTCTACAGATCGGCAACGGCGGGACGACCGGCTCGCTGGGCACCGGCGCTGTGACCAACAATGGCACGCTGCTGTTCAATCGGTCCGACGCCCTGACCGTCGCCAACGTCGTGTCGGGCACCGGTGGCCTGTCGCAGACCGGCACGGGCACAACCAGCCTGATCGGCGCGAACAGCTACAGCGGCGCTACGACGATCTCCTCGGGCGCCTTGCAGGTCGGTGTCGGCGGCACGGCCGGAACGCTCGGCAGCGGGGCCGTAACGAACAATGCCAGCCTTCTGTTCAATCGCTCCAACGCTCTTTCGGTGGCGAACGCGATCTCGGGCACGGGATCGATCTCCCAGGTCGGCAGCGGCACGACGACGCTCACCGGCGCCAACAACTACAGCGGCACGACCACGATCTCGTCGGGCACCCTCGAGGTCGGCAACGGCGGCACGACAGGCAGTCTCGGCAGCGGCGCGATCACCAACAACGCCACCCTGGCGTTCAACCGGTCGAACGCTCTGGCGATCGGTGCGGCGATCTCGGGGACCGGGTCACTCGCCCAGGTCGGCAGCGGGACGACCAGCCTGACGGG
Source organism: uncultured Reyranella sp. (assembly GCA_964422305.1). Taxonomy (GTDB): domain Bacteria; phylum Pseudomonadota; class Alphaproteobacteria; order Reyranellales; family Reyranellaceae; genus Reyranella. Next base: position 7,822 of record CAYRBQ010000052.1, read on the forward strand.
CAGCAACAGCTACAGCGGAACGACGACGATCTCGTCGGGCACCCTGCAGGTCGGCAACGGTGGCGCGACGGGCACGCTCGGCACCGGCAACGTGGTCAACAACACCATCCTGGCGTTCAACCGTTCGAATGCTCTCAGTGTCGCCAACACCATCTCCGGCACGGGCGCGCTTAATCATGTCGGCAACGGCACGACGACGCTGACCGGCGTCAATACCTATACCGGCGCCACCTCGGTGACCGGTGGCACCCTGCTGGTCGATGGCTCGATCGCGAGCTCAAGCGGCGTGACGGTGGGCAGCGGCGCCACGATCGGCGGCATCGGCACGCTGCCGAGCACGATCATCGGCGCGGGCGGCTTCCTGGCACCGGGCAATGCGTCGATCGGCACCCTGAACATCGGCGGCAACCTGACGCTGGCATCAGGCTCGACCACGACGATCCGGGTGAACGGCGCTCTCTCCGACAAGGTCAACGTCACGGGGACGGCCAGCCTCTCCGGCACGCTCCAGGCCGTGGCGCAGAGCGCCAGCTTCAACAATCCCTACACCGTCCTCACGGCGACCGGCGGCCGACTGGGCACGTTCGCGGCGACCACGGCGGTCAGCGGCTTCGGCGCCGGCGTGACGCCGTCCCTGAGCTACGACGCCAACAACGTCTACCTGACCCTGACGCCGAACCAGATCGCACCTGTCGTTCCCAACCCGACGCCCAACCAGGCGGCAGTGGCGGCCGGCCTCGACCGTGCCCTGGCGACCGGCGCCAACGTCTCGTCGTACTTCACCCTCTACAACCTTCCGGCCAGCGCCATGCCCCAGGCGCTCAACCAGATTTCCGGCGCCGTACATTCCGGCGTCGGCTCGATGGGCGCGATGTCGAGCGGCCAGTTCGTGAGTGCGCTCGCCGACTCCAACAAGGTGTCGACCCGGGTGGCCTTCGACAACGCCGTCGCGCGCCTGGAGCAGGCGGCCGGCGATTCCTGCAGCGCCGATGCCTGCCTGCCCGACGCCCTGCAGCCCGTCCTCGGCATCGTCGATGACGGACTTCAGCCTCTCACGGCATGGGTCGGCGCGATCGGCATGGCGCGGCGCGTGAGCGGCGACCAGGCGCGCACCGACAGCGCCGGCGGCGTCTCGGTGGGTCTCGACAAGGGCTTCTTCGTGCCCGGCCTGCGGCTGGGCATCGCGGGCTCGGCGGGGACGGCGTCGAGCTCGCCCGACGGCGGGCTCTCGACGCTGCGGGCCGAGGTGCTGCAGTTCGGCACCTACGCCCAGATGCAGACCGGGCCGTGGCTGCTCAATGCCGCCCTGTCCTATGCGACCATGGAGGTGCTCTCGAACCGCCAGATCCCGGTCATGAACCAGTACAACGTGACGACGCAGTATCGCACGCACGGGCTCGGTGGCCGCCTCGAGGGCAGCTACGACGTCTATGGATTCAACGGCTTCACCTTCGGCCCCAGTGCGGCCCTGCAGGGCACCATGGTCTGGAACCCGGCCTTCCAGGAGTCCTGGAACGGCCAGCCGGCCGGCGTCAGCGTCCTGGCGGGCAGCAACGGCACGGCCCGTGGCGAGGTCGGCGCGCGCATGAACTACTACGGAACCATGCTGGGGCTCGAGGCCTCGGGCTTCGCCCGGGCCGCCTACGCGCGCTACTTCACGCGCGAATCGACCGTGACCGCGGCGCTGGCCGACCTGCCTGCGGCGGGCTTCACCCTGAATGCGGGCCAGCTCGACATGAACGCCGCGATTCTTTCGGGCGGCTTCGACGTCAAGGTCACCGAGCGCGCCTCGATCGGCCTGCAGCTCGACGCCGAGATCTCCCAGAGCGAGATCATGGTCGTCGGCGGCGCGCGGGTGCGGTTCTCGTTCTGAGAGGGCCTCAGGCCCGGAACGCCGTCTGACCGGTGCCGGCGTAGAGCGCCTTGACGTTGCGGTCGACCGCGTCGCGGTGCGCCGCCAGCGCGGCCTCGTCGAGATCGGCCTTGGGCTCGGGCTCGTGGTCGAAGTTGCCGTGCGTGTCGCGGCCGCGCACCAGCATCGCCGAGTCGCGCACCTTGAGCTGGCGGACATGGGGCGGGATGTAGCGGATGGCCAGCCCGATGCGCCGGTCGCCGGTCGTGTTCGGCCCGGAAGCGTGCGCCAGCAGCACATGATGCAGCGACATCTCGCCGGCCTTGAGCGCCACGTCGACGCCTTCGCCGTCGGGCACGTCGACAGCGATCTCCTGGCCACGGCTGAGCAGGTTGTCCTTGTCGAACGTATCGCGATGCTCGAGCTGGTTCCTGAGGTGGCTGCCCGGCCAGAACTTCATGGCGCCGCTCTCGACCGGCGCGTCGGCGAAGGCCACCCAGGCGGTGATCACGTCGTCGGTGCTGAGCCCCCAGTAGGTCGCGTCCTGGTGCCAGGACACGAAGGAGGAGGAGCGCGCCTCCTTGATGAAGAAGCTCGTGCTCCAGCACAGGATGTCGGGCCCGATCACATCCTCGACGGCGTCGAGGATGGCGGGATGACGCGCGAGCTGGTTGGCCCAGGTGAAGAGGAGGTGCACCTTGTGGCGCATGTTGCCGGCGATCGGCGCGCCGGTGGCGCGTTCGTGCGCCTCCAGCCGGTCGCGGTAGCCACGCGCCTCCTCGGCCGACAGCACGCGCAGGGGGAAATGGAAGCCTTTGCGGCGATACGTTGAGACCTGTTCGGCGCTGAGACGCTTGCCCATGGTTTCCTCCACCATGGGCAGTCTAGCAACTCAGAAGAACCGCCAGAAGACCAGGATCGAGGCGGCGTAGATGGCGCACATCAAACCCGCCCCCAGCAGGTTGGCCCGCGCCGCATTGGTCTTGGGGAATATCCACCAGCCCATGCGGTTGGCCACCCAGGGCACCATGAACCCCGTCAGCAGGACGCTGAAGATGTTGCCGATGAACAGGTTCACGGCCCAGGGTAGGTTCCAGGCATTCTGCAGGAGCGGCGTGCCGACCCAGACGCCCCAGAGGAAGACGATCGGGTAGAGCAGCAGCAGGACGATCATGTCCATCTTCCAGACGGACGGCCCGCCCGATGGGCTCTGTTCGTTGCGGAACCACTGCTCGAAGCCGGAGCTCGCGATGCGGGCGTGGAATTCCTCGGTAAGCGGGGCCGCTTCCTCGACGAGCTCCTTGCGGACCGGCGAGTCGAGCCAGGCCTGCAGGTTCGCCTGGCTGTCGAACCGCAGGATCGCCACATAGTCCTCCTGCACGCCCGGCACCGGCGGCTCGAAGCGATAGCCCTGCAGGCCGGGCGCCTTGGATTGCGCGGCGGCGATCTTGCGCTCCCAGGCGCGATACTCGGTCTCCTTGCCGGGCCGCACGCGGGTGCTGATCACCGCCGAGACCGGCGCGGTCCGGACGCCGCCCTCGTCGTCGCGCACGATGTGCACGTCGTCGCGGCCGATCAGCATCGGCGCCGCGCCCTCGATGCGCGCCTGCCGCTCGGCCGAGGCCAGCCAGCGCTGGGCGTCCTCCATCGTCTGGAAGCGCTGCAGGATGACCCAGTCGACCTGCAGCGGCGGGTTGGGCGGCATCAGCCGCTGCTCGACGAAGCCCGGGAAGGCCGAGACGAGGTCGCTGGTCTGGCCCTGCCAGCGCGCGAAATCCTCGCCGCGGCCCGGCCGCACGCAGGTCTGCGTGACGATGCTGACGGTCACTTGGACTTGCCCAGGTCGGCGAACAGCCGGTCCGGCGTGAAGGGCAGGTGGGCGAAGCGCACGCCGGTCGCGTTGGCCAGCGCGTTCGACACGGCGGGCGCCACCGGGTTGATGCCGCACTCGCCCTGGGACTTCGCGCCGAGCGGGCCGATCGCGTCGACCGTGTCGGCGAAGAAGATGTCGGTGTGCGGCGTGTCGGCGAAGACCGGCACGCGGCAGTTGCGGAGCTGCGGGTTCACCATGTGGCCCTCGTCATGGACCATGTTCTCGATCAGCGCCCAGCCGTAGCCCATGGCGACGGCACCGTCGAGCTGGCCGCGGCACTGCATAGGATTGATCGGCTTGCCGATGTCGGCGGCATGCACGCTGTGCAGGATACGGATCTCGCCGGTGACCTTGTGCACCGCCAGCCGCACGCCCTGCACGTTGAAGGCGATGGTGCGCGGCGAGAGATAGGCGCGGCGGCCGACCGTGAAACGGTGATTGACCTTGGCGCCCGCGGCGTGGAGCTCCCTCAGCGTGATCCGCTTGTTGCCGCAGATCACCGCGTCGTTGTCGAGCCGGCACTGGGCGCGCGCGACGCCCGAGTGGCGGGCGGCGAAATCGAGCACGTCGTCGCGCATCGCCTCGGCCGTGACGTGCACCGCCTTGCCCGCGACGACAGTTCCGGTGCTCGCGAAGGTGCCGGTGTCGTAGGGCGTGCGGTCGGTGTCGGCGTTGATGATGTCGATATCGAGCGCGCGTACGCCCAGGATAGACGCGGCGATCTGCTTGTGCGCCGTCGTGATGCCGTTGCCCATCTCGGACGAGCCGCAGGCGAGGTGGTAGGTGCCGTCGGGCCTGAGATGCATCTCCGCGCCGGACCGGTGCTCGGTCGGCGGGCCGCACTCCAGCATGGCGAGCGCCACGCCCTTGCCCTCGGACCACTCGTCGCCCTCGGGCTTCTTCGTGCCGTTGCCCTTCTTGAGCTCGCGCTCGACGATGTCGAGGCACTCGTCGATGCCGTGGCTGCCGAAGCTCGCGTCGCCGGCTTCCTTCCAGATCGATTCGACGTTGTCGCCGGGACGGACGACGTTCTTGCGCCGGATTTCAAAGGGATCGAGGCCGAGGATGCGCGCCAGCTCGTCCATGGCGCATTCCATGGCGAAGGTGGTCTGGGAGGCGCCGTAGCCGCGGAAGCCGCCGCCCGGCACCATGTTGGTGTAGACCGCGCGACCGACACCGCGCTTGTTGTCACAGCGGTAGGCGGCCATCGGGCTCGCCATCGCCGCCGCCAGCGTCTCGCCGCCGTGGTTGCCGTAGGCGCCGGTGTTGGAGATCACCTGCCAGTCGATCGCGGTCAGCGTGCCGTCCTTCCTGGCGCCGACCTTGATTTTCGTCGTCATCTGGTGGCGCGTCGTGGCGCCGATGAACTCGTCCTCGCGGCTCCACTCCCACTTAACCGGCCGGCCGCCCAGCTTCATGCTGGCGAACAGCGGCAGGTCCTCCGAGACCATCTCCTGCTTGCCGCCGAAGCCTCCGCCGACGCGCTCGGTGAAGACGTGGATCTGCCGCGCCGGAATGCCCATGAGATAGGCGAGCTTGGTGCGGGCCGC
>CAYRBQ010000053.1:0-12979 GCA_964422305.1 uncultured Reyranella sp.
TCGATCGCCATCGAATGGCTGCTGCGCCATCCCGCGATGCGCGCCATCGGCATCGAGGAAGATGCGGAACGTGCGGCGCGCGCGGCGCGCAACGCGGCGGCGCTCGGCGCGCCCGACCTCCGAATCGTCGAGAAGGCGGCACCCGCCGCCTTCGAAGGCCTGCCGGCACCCGATGCGATCTTCGTGGGCGGCGGTCTCTCCGATCCCGGCCTGCTCGACGCGGCGTGGGCGGCGCTGAAGCCCGGTGGCCGCATCGTCGCCAACGCCGTGTCGCTCTCCTCGGAGGCGCGTCTCATCGACTGCTTCCAGAAGCATGGCGGCGAGATCACCAAGCTGCAGGTCGCCAAGGCCGGCCGCGCCGGCAAAGGCGAAGTGTTCGTCTGGCGCCACGCCGCGCCGGTCACCCAGTGGCGCGCGAGGAAATCGTGATCGTGGCGGGGGTGGGATGCCGGCGCACTACGTCGGCCGACGAGATCGAGAAGGTGGTGCGCATGGCCTTGGGCCTGTTCGAGCTGCCCGTCGAGCGGCTGGAGGCGATCGCGACGGAGTCGGAGAAGGCCCTGGAGCCTGCATTCCCCGAAGTCGCACGGCGCCTGTCGGTGAAGCTGGTCGCCTGCACGGCCTTCGACCTCGACAAGGTGGCGGGCCGCGTGCTCACGCCGTCGAAGTTCGTGCTCGAGACCAAGGGCCTGCCCTCGATCGCCGAGGCCTCGGCGCTGGTCGTGGCGGGCCGTGAGGGGCGATTGCTGGGTACGCGCGTGGCGAGCGAGCGGGCGACCTGCGCCATCGCCGTCGGAGAGGGACGATGACGATCCATTTCATCGGCGCCGGTCCCGGCGCCGCCGACCTGATCACCGTGCGCGGCCGCGACCTGATCGCCCGCTGCCCGGTCTGCCTCTATGCCGGCTCGCTGGTGCCGAAGGCGCTGCTCGACCATTGCCCGCCGGGAGCGCGCATCGTCGACACCGCGCCGATGTCGCTCGACGAGATCGTCGCCGAGTGCCGGCGCGCGACCGATGCCGGCCAGGACGTGGCGCGGCTGCATTCGGGCGACCTCTCGGTGTGGAGCGCGATGGGCGAGCAGCTCCGCCGGCTCGACGAGGAGAAGATCGCCTACACGATCACGCCGGGCGTGCCGTCCTTCGCCGCCGCCGCCGCCGCGCTCGGCCAGGAGCTCACCCTGCCGGAGCTGGCGCAGACCGTCGTGCTGACGCGCACCTCGGGCCGGGCCTCGGCGATGCCGCAAGCCGAGAAGCTGGCGGCCTTCGCCGCGACCGGCGCCACGCTCGCCGTCCATCTCTCGATCCACGTGCTCGACAAGGTCGTGGCCGATATCGTGCCGCACTACGGCGCCGATTGCCCGGTCGCCGTCGTCTATCGCGCCACCTGGCCTGAGGAGCGCGTAATCCGCGGCACCTTGGGCACCATCGTCGCCGAAGTGGCCAAGACGCCGCTCGAGCGCACCGCCCTCATCCTCGTGGGCAAGGTCCTGGGCGCGCGGGACTTCCGCAACAGCGCGCTCTACGACGCGGCCTACCAGCGCCGGTTCCGCGGCCGCGGCACATGAACCTGGAAGGCTTCCCCGACCTGCCCGACTTTCCGCCGGGCGAGGTGTGGCTCGCGGGCGCGGGTCCCGGAGATCCGCGCCTGCTGACGGTGCTGGCGCTGCACGGCATCTCAAAGGCCGACGACATCGTGCACGATGCGCTGGTCGATCCGCGGGTGCTGAAGCTCGCGCATGCCGACGCGCACTTCATCAAGGTCGGCAAGCGCGGCGGCCGGCCCTCGCCGCAGCAGCGCGACATCAACGAGACCCTGATCGAGCGCGCGCGGCTCGGCCGCCGCGTGCTGCGCCTGAAGGGCGGCGATCCCTTCGTGTTCGGGCGCGGCTGGGACGAGGCGGTCGCGCTGGTGAAGGCGGGCATCCGCTTCCGCGTGATCCCGGGCCTCACCTCGGGTTTGGCGGGCGCCGCCCTCGCAGGCATTCCCGCGACCTCGCGCGACACCAACCACGCCGTCGTGCTGGCGGCCGGCCATCGCGCCGAGGACGGCCGCTCGGCCGGCGACTGGGAGGCGCTCGGCCGTCTCGGCCAGCCGCTGATCCTCTACATGCCGATGGCGCAGCTCGCCGACATCGCCGCGGCCCTGCAGCGCGGCGGGCTCGCGGCGACCACACCGGCGGCCATGATCCAGTCGGCCACCACCGGCAACGAGCGTCTCGTCGAGAGCACCTTGGGCACGCTCGCGGACGATGCGGCGAAGAGCGGCATCGGTTCGCCGGCCATCGTGGTGATCGGCGCCATTGCGGGCCTGCGCAGGGAGCTGCTGGACGCCATGGTCGGCTGGCCATGAGCTCGGGCTCCCGGGGCTTCATCGTCGCGGCCGCGCGGTCGGGCGCGGGCAAGACCACCATCGCTTCGGGCATCATCCGTGCGCTGGCCCGGCGTGGTCGCACCGTGCAGCCGTTCAAGTGCGGGCCCGACTATATCGATCCCGCCTTCCACGCGGCGGCCACGGGCCGGCCGAGCTTCAATCTCGACACCTGGGCCATGGCGCCGCCGACCTTGGCAGCGCTGATGCAGCGCCATCCCGCCGACCTCGCGGTGGTCGAGGGCGTGATGGGCCTGTTCGACGGCGTCGCCTCGCAGGGCCAGTCGGCGCGCGGCCAGACCGCCGATCTCGCCGCGCTCACCGGCTGGCCGATCGTGCTGATCCTCGACGTGTCGGGCCAGGCCGAGACGGCGGCGGCGATCGCCGCGGGCCTCGCTCGCTATCGACGCGACATCGAGGTGGCCGGCGTGATCCTCAATCGCGTCGCGAGTCCACGCCATCTCGGCACCATCGCACCGTCGCTCGAACGCGAGGGCGTGCGGCTGTTCGGCGCCATCGGCACCGACCGGCGGTTCGTGCTGCCCGAGCGGCACCTCGGCCTCGTGCAGGCCGTCGAGATGCCCGACATCCTCGCGCGCCTCGATGCGCTGGCCGATGCCGTGGAGGGCGCCCTCGATCTCGATGCGCTGCAAGCGGTCGCGAAACCCGCGACGCTCGCGAGCGCGGCGCGAGCCGCAGGATTGCCGCCGCCCCTTCCACCTCCGGGGCAGCGTGTCGCGCTGGCGCAGGACCGCGCCTTCTCGTTCATCTATCCGCATCTGCTCGAAGGCTGGCGCGCCGCGGGCGCGGAGATCCTGCCGTTCTCGCCGCTGGCCGATCAGGCGCCGGACACGAGTGCCGATGCCGTATGGCTCCCGGGTGGCTATCCCGAGCTGCATGCCGGCACCTTGGCGGCCGCGAAGCGTTTCGCTGCCGGCATGCATACGCTCGCGGCGAAGTCGGTCCCGATCCATGGCGAGTGCGGCGGCTACATGGTGCTGGGGCAGGGTCTCGAGGCCGCCGACGGTGCGCGTCACGCCATGCTCGGCCTGCTTCAGGTCGAGACCTCGTTCGCCAGGCGCCGGCTGCATCTCGGCTATCGCCGCGCGCGCCTCGTGGCCGACCACGTGCTGGGCGCGGCGGGAACCGAGGTGGCGGGCCATGAGTTCCACTATGCCGGCATCGTGCAGGCGGGCGATGAGCCGCTCGTCGATTGCCGCGACGCCCTGGGCGCCGCCGTTCCCGAGGCCGGCGCGCGGCGCGGTGCGGTGAGCGGCACCTTCTTTCATGCAATCGACCGGTGGCTTTGATGACGCATCCCGACTTCGACGCCGCCTTCCGTGCGCAGTTCCGCGAGCTCGTCCTGTGGCGCCGCGACGTCCGCCGCTTCCGCACCGATTCCATTCCGCGCGAGCGCATCGACACGCTGATCGAGGTGGCGAGCCATGCGCCGTCGGTCGGCCTCAGCCAGCCGTGGCGCTTCGTGCACGTCGAGTCGCCGGACCGCCGCCGCGCCGTGGTCGAGAGCTTTACCAGTGCCAACGAGAAGGCGCTGGCGGGCTATTCGGGCGAGAAGCATGCGATCTATGCCGGACTGAAGCTCGAGGGACTCAAGGAGGCGCCGGTCCATCTCGCGGTGTTCTCCGACGACGGCACGCACACTGGCAGCGGGCTCGGCCAGCAGACCATGCCGGAAACCCTGCACTATTCCGTCGTGGCGGCGATCCAGACCCTGTGGCTGGCGGCGCGCGCCGACGGGATCGGCATGGGCTGGGTCTCGATCCTCGATCCGAAGAAGGTCACGGCGGCGCTCGACGTGCCGGCCGGCTGGAACCTCGTCGCCTATCTCTGCCTCGGCTTTCCTGCCGAGGAGCATCTCGATCCCGAACTCGAGCGGCATCACTGGGAAGAGCGGCACGACCTCGAGGACGTCGTGTTCACCCGCTAGCGCGGCTGAAGCGCTTGACGCGCTTCGGCGTCGCTGCCAATTTCCTCGGCGGTGGTTCCCGCAAGGGATCAATAGGGAATGCGGTGCGCTCGTCTCGGCGGGCAACTCCGCAGCTGCCCCCGCAACTGTGAGCGGCGAGCTTACGACCGGAATACCACTGGGAACGGCGACGTTCCTGGGAAGGTGGTCGAAGCGAGGACCCGCAAGTCAGGAGACCTGCCACCAGCAGCGGTCACGCGCGAACGCATTGGGCGGGGTGTCCTGATGTAGCAACCAACCTGTCGCAGGGCCGTCAGACGGCAGTGCGGCGGCGAGGCTACGGGTTCGCGGTGACGTACCGTTGTGCGTCCGCGAGTCTGTTGTGGCGAATTCTCCCGGCAATCCGACCGACCGGTCCGTCGAGATCGATGCGCTCGAGCTCTATGCCTCGGCGATCGATGCGTCCGACTATGTCGCCAAGATCGCGCCGCTGGTGCGCCGTCTGGTGCCGGATGTCGGCGAGCTACTCGACGTGGGCGCGGGCGGCGGCCAGCTTGGCGCTGCGCTGCGCGACCCGATGCTGCCGTGGAGCGCCGTCGAGCCGTCGCCCACCATGCAGCGCCGCCTGCGGCGCCTGCCGGATCCGCCGCGCCTCATGGAGGCGGGCTGGCAGGACGCGGCGGTCTCAGACGGCGCGCACGACACGGTGCTGGCGGCGACGATGCCCGCCTTCTTCGACCATCCCGAGACCTTCCTCGCGCGCTGCCGCGCCTGGGCACGCCGCGCCATCGTGTGGGTGGTGCCGGCGCACCAGGGACCGAAGGGCATGTGCTTCGCGGGCTGTCTGCCCTCGGAGTGGCATCGCGAGGACGAGACGCCGGGCATCGACATCGTGCTGCGCGGGCTCTCGCCGCAATCGCGCCCGCAGGGGGCGGAGTTCGTCGACTGGACCTTCATGGGAATCGTGCCCGACCTCCGCCGGCTCGCCGGCTGGCAGGCCGACCGTCTCGGCTGGACGTCCGACGACGAGCGCCGTGCGCGGCTGCTCGCCCACCTCTCGCTGCAGGCGACCTCCGTCGCCGGCGGCTTCCGTCTCGAGATTCCAAGAAGAACCGCCGTGCTCGTTTGGGGGACAAGATGAAGAAGCTCGCTCCGTGCCTGCTCGCAGGCAGTGTCCTGCTGGCAGCGCTTCCCGCCATCGCGCAGCAGCAACAGGCGCAGGCGCCGCCGGTGCCCGAGACGCCGTCCGGTGCGCCGATTCCGCCGCTGAAGAAGCCGGAGTTCGGACAATCGTCCACGCATGTCCTGCCCGAGGGCTTCATCACCGCGACCGGCCGCTACGAACCGATCAACCGCATCGCCGGCACGGTCCAGGTGATCCACCAGGACCGCATCGAGAAGTCGACGGCGCTGTCGGTCGGCGAGCTCCTGTCCGAGAACGCCGTGGGCTTCATGAGCGAATGGACGCCCGGCCAGACCTCGATCAACATCCGAGGGGCCGCGTCGGAAGGCCAGGGCCGCGACTTCCGCAGCCAGGTGCTGGTGCTGATCAACGGCCACCGCGCCGGCACCGCCAACGTCTCCAAGCTCTCCAACGCCGACATCCAGCGCATCGAGATCGTGCGCGGCCCGAGCTCCGTGATCTACGGCAGCCAGAACATGGGCGGCGTCATCAACATCATCCTGAAGAACGGCCGCACCGCGCCGGGCGGCTTCATCCAGGGCGAGCTGGGCTCGTGGGAGCTGCTCGAAGGCCAGGCGCAGTATGGCGGCGTCACCGAGGGCGGCTTCGACTATTACGGCGGCGTGGCCGCCAGCTCGCGCAACAACTACGCGGTCGCCGGCGGCAAGACCGAGGAGAACACCGGCTGGAAGCGCTTCAGCGGCACCGGCGTGTTCGGCTACCAGATCGACGAGAACAACCGGATCGACATCACGGGCCGCACCGACGGCATCTACGACGCGGGCTTCCGCGGCTCGGCGGCCAATCTCTATGCCAACGACACCCGCACCAACACGACGGTCGATGTCAGCGTCACCGGCAACACGCCGGACAGGAAGGCCGGCTACTTCTTCCAGGCCTACTACGCCAACGACGTCGACGCGCTCAACAATCCCTCGCCGTTCAGCCAGCTCAACACCTTCCCCAACCGCACCACCATCGACTACAACCGCCGCCAGCTCGACATCGTCGGCACGCGCTTCCAGCCCAACTTCAACCTGTGGAAGGGCAATCAGCTCCTGGTTGGCCTCGACTGGGAGCGGAGCTGGATCCGCTCGAACCGCAACCGGCGTGGCGGCACGGCGGTCACTCAGACCTCGCCGCAGGACAACAACCAGACGGAAAACGTCTTCGCCCTCTATCTCGAGGACTCGCAGAGCCTGTTCGACGACAAGCTCGTCGTGCGCGGCGGCATGCGCCAGACCTTCGGCAACACCGCGCTCGACTGGACGCCGTTCGCGCCGACCCTGATCACCGGCACGACCAACTACCAGGTCACGACCTGGACGGCGGGCGGCACGTTCCAGGCAACCGACTGGCTGGGCTTCCGCGCCGGCGCCTCGACCGGCTTCCGCGCGCCGACCGCCACCGAGTTCGGCGCCAACTTCACCACGACTCCGATCGGCACGACGATCTTCGGCAATCCCAATATCTCTCCGGAGACCAGCCAGCAGTGGGAGGTGGGTTCGACCCTGACCTGGGACGGCGGCCGCTTCGACGCGGTGCTCTTCCAGAACGTCATCGCCAACCGCATCACCGCAGTCACGATCTCCAATGTCGGTGGCCGCATCAGCCAGCAGTACCAGAACAATCCGTCCAATATCTTCGTGCAGGGGCTCGAGTTCCAGGCCGAGGCCGACATCCTGAAGAGCTTCAAGCTCAAGGTCGACGAGAGCTGGAACTGGCGGATGTTCGGCAACGGCTACTACAACCTCCAGATGATCGACTACGGCGCGGTCGCGGCGGCCGGCACCAACATGGCGACCCGCATCAACCAGTACGGCATGGATATCGGCACCTCGTTCGGCCAGACCGGCACGATGCTGCCGTGGAACTTCTTCCTCGTGGGCATCCTGCGCGGACCGATGTGGTACAATACCGAGGAAAGTCTCTCGCCGGTTTTCTTCCCGGGGCAGGTCCGCTCGACGACGGTGTACCAGAAGGACCCGTTCTGGATCTGGAAGGCCCGCGGAGAGATCGAAGTGCACAGGGGCATCAAGCTGTTCGGCGCGGTGAACAACATCTTCGACGTGAACCAGCACCCGATCTTCATCGCGCTTGACCAGAACCCGTGCGTCGCCAACCGCGTCAACCAGAACGGCGGCTGCGGCACCTCGCTGCCGGGCCGCGAGTTCATCGTGGGCTTCCAGATGCGGTTCTGATGCCCCAGATCGCACCGATGGCCGCTCTTGCGCTTCTCGTGGCCGCGGCTTCCCTGGCGGGCAGCGCGGCCGCCGAGCCGGTCACCGTGCGCGACGCGCTGGGCCGCGAGGTCACGGTGCCGGCGCCGCCGCAGCGTATCGTCACCATCTTCGCCTCCAACACCGAGCTGGTCGCTTCGCTGGGCCTCGCCAACCGCATCGTGGGCATCGAGGCCTTCACGCGCTTTCCGCCGGAGGTCGTGGGCAAGCCGCTGGTCGGCGGACGACTGGGCTTCTCGGTCGATGCCGTGGTGGCGCGCGATCCCGACCTGGTGGTGGTCACGCCGGCGCGCCAGGCCGCCAACCAGCTCGTCGACCCGATGGAGCGGCTCGGCATCCCGATCGTGGTGCTGCTGCATCGCACGGTGCCGGAGATCTTCTCCAACATCCGCCTGCTCGCGAAGCTGTGCGGTGTCGTGGATCGCGGCGAGTCGGTGGTGGCCGGCCTGCAGGCGCGACTCGACAAAGTGCAGGCGCGCATCGCGGGCCGGAAGACACCGAGCGTGATCATGATCACCGGCCGATTGGGCAACGGCATGATGCTGATCGCGCGACCCGGCACCTACACCGGCGACGCGATCCTGCGTGCCGGCGGCCGCTTTGCGCTGGAAAGCAGTACCTTGGCGCAGGTCTCGCCCGAGGCGATCCTCAAGGCCGATCCCGACGTGCTGCTGTTCGCGGGCTCCGACAAGGACATGAAGGAGCTGATCGCCCGTCCCGGCTGGGCCGACATGCGCGCGGTGCGCGACAGGCGGGCCTACACCGTCGCGCGCGCGGAGTTCCTGATCCCCGGCCCGCGCACGCTCGACGGCATCGAGAAGCTTGCGGCGCTGCTCCATCCGGTGGCGATGCGATGAGAGCCTGGCTCGGCATGCTGCTGGTGCTGCTGGTCGCGATCCCGATCGGCATCTCGGCCGGCCATGGTTGGGCATCGCCCGCCGACGTGCTGCGCGCCATCGCGGGCGATCCCTCGCTCGGCAGCCGGCTGCTGGTCGAATGGCGCATCCCGCGCGTGCTGGCGGCCGCGCTGGTCGGCGCGCTGCTGGGGCTGGGCGGCACGGTGTTCCAGGGGGTGTTCCGCAATCCGCTGGCCGAGCCCTATCTGCTGGGCTCCGCCGGCGGCGCGGCGCTCGGCGCCACCGTCGCTTTGCTCGTGCCGCTCTCTGTGCCGCAGTCGCTGCTGCTGCCGGTGCTGGCCTTCGCCGGCGCCTGGGGCGCCACGCTTCTGGTCATCGGCATCAGTCGCGTCTCGGGCGCCGTCGATGCCGCCGGCATGCTGCTGGCCGGCGTTGCGGTCGCCGCCATACTGGGCGCGCTGCGCTCCTTCCTCATGCTGGCGCTCTCCGACGAGACGGTGAGCCTGCAGATCGTGCTGAGCTGGGTACTGGGCGGCGTGCAGACGCCGAGCTGGCCGGTGCTCGGGCTGCTCGCGGCCATCACCGCAGGCTGCGTCGGACTCACGCTGCTGATCGCCGGCCGGCTCGACGTCCTGGGACTCGGCGAGACCATGGCGACGTCGTTCGGTCTGAACGTCCATCGCTTCATCATGGTGGCGGTGCTGGCGGGCTCGGTCGTGGTGGCCGCCGCGGTCGCGTTCGGCGGGCTGGTGGCGTTCGTCGGCCTGGCCTCGCCGCACATCGCGCGTTGGCTGGTCGGTCCGTTGCACCGGCCATTGTTGCCGGCCTCGGCGCTGATCGGCGCCATCGTGGTCACTCTGGGCGACGCCATAGCGCGTTCGGCCCTGCCGCCGGCCGAGATCCCCCTCGGCCTCGTCACCGCCGTGGCGGGCGGGCCGTTCTTCATCGTGCTGCTGGCGCGAAGGCTCAGGAAATGACCGCGCTCTCGGCCGACAAGCTCACGGTGCGGCGCGGCGGCGCCACTTTGCTCGACGGGCTCTCGCTGTCGCTGGGCCCCACCGGCTCGGTGGCGGTGATCGGCCCCAACGGGGCCGGCAAGTCGACCTTGCTCAAGGTGCTGGCCGGCATCGAGGCGCCGACCGAAGGCCGCGTGCTGCTGGGCGACCGCGACCTCGCGGCGCTTCCGCACGCGGCGCGCGCACACGCGATCGGGTTCGTGCCGCAGCATTTCGATCCGCACTGGGATCTCTCCGTCTCCGAGCTGGTGCAGTTGGGCGCCGAGCGCGGCGAGCGGGTGCCGCAGAGCGCCGTCGATGCGGCGATCGCCGCCTATGAGCTGGAAGGTCTCGGCGCGCGCCGCTGGTCGACGCTCTCGGGGGGCGAGCGGGCACGCGTCCTGCTGGCCGCCGTCCTCGTCGTCGATCCGCCGGTGCTGCTGGCCGACGAGCCGGCCGCCGCGCTCGACATCCGTCACCGGCTCGACGTCATCCAGGCGCTGGCCGCGCGCGGCCGTTCCCATCTCTCGGTCGTCGTGGTGCACGACCTCGACCTCGCCTTCGCGCATTTCGACCGGGTCGTGCTGGTCGACGGTGGCAAGGTCGTGGCCGACGCGGCGGCGGCCGACCTCATCGGCGATCCGCGCCTCGATGCCGTATTCGGCGTGCGTTTCGAGCGATTGAAGACCGACGACGGCTGGTTGCTGCGCGCGCGCCGGACATGACAATATCGCGTCTCATCATCGGGGGACGCGTGTGACTTCAGGAGATCGACCGGCCGAGCAACCGATCTCCGACGGCGCGTATTATTTCCTCGCAGCCCTCTGCGGCGTCGCCACCGGCGTGGTCGGCGCTGCCTTCCACCTCATCGTCGACAAGCTCGTGACCTGGCCCGCCTGGCTGGTCGCGCGCTTCGGCAACGAGTGGCCGACGATCCTCCTGGCCGCCGCCATCGCGGCGGCGGGCCTGGTCGCGGCCTTCTTCATCACCCGCACCTTCGCCCGCGAGGCGGCGGGCAGCGGCGTGCAGGAGATCGAGGGCGCGATGGAGGGGCTGCGCGAGGTGCGCTGGCGCCGCGTGCTCCCGGTCAAGTTCGTGGGCGGCGTGCTGGCGCTCTCCTCGGGGCTGGTGGCGGGCCGCGAGGGCCCGACCATCCATATGGGCGCGTCGATCGCCCAGGCGATCTCCGAGCGCATGGGCCTGACGCAGTCCGAGCTGCGCGGCCTGCTGGCGGCCGGCGCCGCGGCCGGACTCGCCGCCGCCTTCAACGCGCCGCTGGCCGCGATCCTTTTCGTGATCGAGGAGACGCGCAAGCAGTTCCGTTACACCTTCCGCTCCTATACCGCCGTGATCATCGCCTCGGCGGCCAGCGCCATCGGCATGGAGCTGGTCGGCGGCACCGCGCCGCCGCTCAAGCTCGACAACGCCGAGATGCCGCTGTCGCTGATCCCGGCCTTCCTGGTGCTGGGTGCGCTGCTGGGCGGGCTCGGCATCGTGTTCAACCGCACCTTGCTCTTCATGCTCGACTGGACGGCGGCGACCTTCCAGCGTGCGCCCTTCGTGCCGGCGCTGGTCGTCGGTGCGGCGGCCGGCGCATTGGCGATCGTCTTCCCGCAGGCGGTGGGCGGCGGCGAGCTGGTCATACCGGGCCTGGTCACGGGCAACCTCGCGGTCACGACCCTGCTGATCCTGGGGCTGGTCCGTTTCGTGGGCACCATGGTGAGCTATCCGGTCGGCGTGCCGGGCGGCATCTTCGCGCCCTTGCTGGCGATCGCCACCGTGTTCGGCCTGCTCGCCGCGGCGTTGCTGAACTCGATGCTGCCGCTGCCGCCGCTCGCGGCGGCGGCTTTCGCCATCGCGGCCATGGGCGGGCTGTTCTCCGCCACCATCCGCGCGCCATTGGTCGGGGTCGTGCTGGCGGCGGAACTGACCGGCGGCTACACGCTGCTGCTGCCGCTGATCGTGACCTGTGTGACGGCCAACGCGGTCGCCCAGGCGCTGGGCGGCCGGCCGGTCTACGAGCTCCTGCTGGAGCGCACGCTGCGACTTTCTGGTCAGGTCATGCCGCCGCCGAGGGTCGGTGTTTCCGCGCCGGTCGGTGCCGACGACGAGCCGCGCTCTAAGTGAGGAACCAGTCGAGGATCCGCGCATTCTCGTCGCGCGGATAGGTGTGCGAGAGGTCGGCGATCTCGCGATAGGTCACGTCGGCGCCCGCGGCCTGCAAAGTGCGCTCGGCCATCCGCGCCATCTCGGGCGGGAACATCCAGTCCTGCGCGCCATGCAGGATGTGGATCGGCAGGCCTTTCAGGCGATCGGCGTCCGCGAAGTTCATGATCAGCGGATGGAAGCTCGCGGCGATGGGGGCGAGGTGCGTGAAGCGGCAGTCGCCGCGCAGGCCCAGCACGTAGGAGAAGGTGCCGCCGTCGCTCATGCCGGTCAGGAGCTGGCGCGAGGGATCGACGCTCCAGTCGCGCGCCACGTCCTCGACCATGCGGTCGATGCGCGGGCCGTCGAGCTCGGGCTCCATCAGCGACCAGGTCGAGCCGAAGGCGGTCGGCGCGATCACGATGAAGCCGCGGGTGCGCGCCTCGCGCAGCCAGCTCCACAGGAAGGCGCCGCCGTTGCCGCTGCCGCCGTGCATCGCCACGACCAAAGGCCAGCTTCGCGCGGGGTCGTAGTATTCGGGCACGTAGAAGGAGAAGCCGCCGCGCGTACCGGCCGGGCCGCCAACATGATGGACGCCCACTTCGTATCGCCGGGGATCGGCCGTTGCGAGGCGCTCCAGTAGGCCCGTATCCGCGCGCGCCTCCTGCTCGAGGAAGAAGTGGCTGACCGGCTTCAGGTGCGGGGCGAGGGGATAGAGAGCCTCGCAGGAGCGCGCATAGAAGCGGAGCGACCGGTAGGCCGCGACGATCGGCTGCGGCTCCCGCGGCGCGGCCAGCAGGCCCGCAATCGCCTCTCCCGCATGCGCCGCCGCGCGTTCCAGATGGTCGCGCACCGGCGCGAGATGTCTCGGCCAGGCGGTTTCGCGCGACAGCTCGAGAGCCGGGCCGAGATCGTCTTTGCGACCCCGGATCGCCTCGATCACCTGCCCGAGCGTGTGCGGGGAGATGTGCCGGGTGGCGAACTCGATCGCGTGCAGGGCGCGCAGGGTCGCCGGCACCAGCGCGGAGATGGCGTCGATGGCGGGCTCGGTCGCCTCTCCCGCCATCAGTCCTTCAGCACCGCGGCCTCGAGGGCCGGCTTGCCGCGGATCAGGTCGGCCGCCTTCTCGGCGATCATCAGCACCGAGGCGTTGAGGTTGGCCGAGGGCATGGTCGGCATGATCGAGGCGTCGGCGACGCGCAGCCCGTCGATGCCGCGCACGCGCAGCTGGTCGTCGACCACGGCGGTCGGGTCGGTGTCGG
>CAYRBQ010000054.1:0-12965 GCA_964422305.1 uncultured Reyranella sp.
GTCGCGCGGATCGGGCAGGGAGATGAAGTTGCGCGCCCAGCCGGCGGGCAGGGGGAGCTGGGTGCCCATCAGTGCAGGCTGCCGGGCTGCGGCTCGAGCCGCGCCCTGAGCTCGTCGACCTCGGCCGCCAGCAGCTCGTGCTGGCGCGCCTGCGCCACCGAGACGATGGCGAGGTGCAGGACCGTGGCTTCCAGATAGTCGAGCTTCGCCGCCTGATAGGCAGCATCGCCAACCGGCACCTCCTCGAGGCGCTCGCGGGCGGCGACGGCCCGGCGCGCGGCGCCGGCCAGTTCGCGGGTAAGCTGCAGTTCGTCCATGACGGCTCCTTTCCGTCAGGCCGCCCGTCGCCGCCTGCCCGCGGGCTTGCGTCGCGACGCGGTGGCGGCGGTGTAGCGTTCGGCGCGGGCGCGCTTGTCGCCCCCGCCCTGGAGACTCTTCTTCAGCGCCGCCATCAAGTCGACGACCTTGGTGTCGTCCTCGGCGGCGGGCTTGGTGGGCTTCACCGGCTTGCCCTTCTTCTTCTCCTCAATCAGGGCGCGCAGCGCGTCCTCGTAGCGGTCGTTGAACTCGGCGGGATCGAACTCGCCCGACTGCTGCGCCACGATCTGTTCGGCGATGTCGAGCATCTTCGGATCGGCCTTCGGCAGGTCGGGATGGCCGACCTCGTCGATGCTGCGCACCTCTTCCTGCGTGCGCAACGTCGTCAGCAGCAGCCCGTCCTCCTCGATCTCGATGGCGCAGACTCGCTCGCGGGTGCTCATCACCAGGCGGCCGATCGCCACCATGTTCTTCTTGCGCATGGCCTCGCGGATCACGACGAAGGCCTCGATGCCGGTCTTGCCGCTCGGCACCAGGTGATAGGGCTGGTCCCAGTAGAGCCGGTCGATCGAGGCGCGCGGCACGAACTTCTCGATGTCGATGATGCGCGTCGACTCGAGCTTCACCGCGTCGAGCTCCTCCTTGTCGAACAGCACGTACTCGTTCTTGGCGACGGCGTAGCCCTTGACCAGCTCAGAGCGCGAAACCTCCTCGCCGGTGCCGGCATCGACCGTCACCATCCGGATGCGGTTGTTGGTCTTCGGATTGATCAGGTTGAAGCGGACGGTCTCCGCCTCGCTGGTCGCCGACCACAGGGCGACAGGACAGGTGACGAGGGAAAGCCGCAGATGGCCTTCCCAGCTTGGACGCGCAGCCATTGATTTCCCCTCACGTTCGGGGACTCAACAGCGACATCGCGCGGTTGTTGCGAGGCGCCGCGCGCGAGGAGACGATTTCAATTAGCTGTAGGCCGTTCGCGTTCCGGTCCCACAAGCCTCGGTTCGCCCGATGGCGGAGCGATCATTCCGGCTTCAGCCCGATCTCCTTCAGCACCTTCAGCATCACCTCGGTGTCCCGCTTGAAGACCGCGTTGGTCTGCTCGAAGTCGAGCGGCCCCTTGATCAGGTAGTTGGCCATGAGCTGCTGCACCTTCGGGTCGGTGCCCGCCTCGAACAGCGCGTCGGCGAGCTTCTTCACGATGTCGGGCGGCGTCGCCGACGGCACCGCGAAGGCGGCGAACGCGCGCGTGTCGTAGAAGCCGCCGACCGCGCCCTGTTCCTGCATCGTCGGCACATCGGGCAGGGAGGGGAGCCGGTCCCCGGTGATGGCGATCGCGCGGCCCTTGCCGGAGGCGATCACGCTGGCCGAGGCGGCGGGGCTGCCCGATCCGCCGTCGAGCTGCTGCGCGGCCACGTCGGCCCACATCGCGGCCTCGCCGCGATACTGCACCACTTCCACCTTGAAGCCGTATTGCTTGGCCATGGTCTCGATCAGCACGTGCGGGGTCGAGCCGGGGCCGTAGGCGCCCCAGTTCACCTTGTCGACCTTCTTGGCATAGGCAACGAACTCGGCGAGGTTCCTGGCCCCGGTCTTCTCGGCCGCCACCACGGGGCCGCCGGTGCTGGTCGTCATCGCAAGATAGGTGAAGTCCTTCTCCGGATCGTAGGGCAGGTCCTTCACCGTCACGCGGTTCTGGATCAGCGACGAGGAGATGGTGCAGAGGATCGTGTAGCCATCGGGCGCCGCGCGCTTGACCTCGACCGCGCCGATCGCGCCGCCGGCGCCGCCCTTGTTCTCGACCACGACCGTGGTGCCGAGCTTGCGGCCGAGAAAGTCGCCGAACGAGCGGGCGATGCCGTCGGTCTGGCCGCCGGCGGGATAGGGCACGATGATCCTGATCGGCTTGTTCGGGAACGTCGCCGCGGACTGGCCCTGCGCCGACGTGAAAAGAGCGGGCGTCGCCAGAATGCCGGCGCCCGCGGCGATGATGCCGCGCCGTGTCGTCTTCAAGATCAAGTCCTCCCGAGTCTTCGTTTTCGGGCGGAACCCTATTTCAGCAGAAGTGAGTCCAGCAAGCGCCGGCGTCCGCGTGGCGGACCAGTCCGGCCGCGGATGCCGGTCGTGAAACCCGCGCAACGCCCGGCCGCGGGCGGCGTTGGTTTTCCGTGGGCACCATTCCGGTCCTGTTCTTCGCGATCCTGATAGGGGCTGGCGTCGTGGCCTGCCTGACGGCCGCCGCCAAGTGATCTCGATGCGCAAGCTCGACTAGCGAGGCTGTTGGCGAGGCCGCTGCAGGATCTCCGGATTGACGATCGCGTCGCGGTCCGGCTTGCCCGCGAGATAGTCGATCACGTTGCCCGCGGCATGCACCGCCATGCGCTGCAGCCCTTCGGCCGTGCTGGCCGCGACGTGCGGCGTCACCAGCAGGTTTTCGTGCGCCACCATCGCCGGCGGCTCGACCATCGGCTCGACCTTCAGCACATCGACGCCCGCGGCCGCGAGATGGCCGGAACTCAGCGCCGCGTCGAGGGCAGCCTCGTCCAGCAGGGTGCCGCGCGCGGTGTTGAGCAGCACGGCACCCTTCTTCATGCGCGCCATGAACGACGCATCGATCGTGCCGCGTGTCTTGTCGTTGGCCGGGATGTGCACGGTCACGAAGTCGGCCTGGGCGAGGCCCGCGTCGCGGTCGACGACCGCCTCGTAGCCCGCGCCGCGGATCGTGCCGGCGGGGATGTAGGGATCGTGCACCATCACGCGCATGCCGAACGCCGCGCAGAGCCGCGCCACCCGCGTGCCGATGCGGCCGAAGCCCAGGATCAGGACGGAGCGACCGCCCAGCTCGAAGGTGGCGGATTGCCCGCGCACCCGCCACTCGCCCTGCCGCACGCCCTGCGACACCGGCACGATGCGGCGCGCGATCGAGAGCATCAGCATCAGCGCATGCTCGGCCACGGAGGCGGCATTGGCCTCGGGCGTGATCATCATGGCGATGCCGCGCCGGGTGAGCGCCGGCACGTCGCAGAGGTCGTAGCCCACGCCGTGGCGGCAGACCACGCGCAGCCGCTCCGCCTTGGCCAGCAGCCCCTCGTCGACCGGCGTGCCGCGCACGATCAGCCCGTCGGCCTTGGCCAGCCGCTCGGCCAGGGTGCCGGCCGGCGCATTGCCGGGATGCTCGACGGTGACGCCCGGCGCCTGCTCGAGGCGCGCGATGCCGTCGGGATGGATGGGGTCGGCGACGATGATGTGAGGCATGGTCCGGATTAGCCGGTCCGCGCCCGGCAACTCAACCCAATATCAGCCAGACGGCGAGAAGAAGCGTCGCGAGCGAGAGCGCGGAAATCCGCAGCGCGGTGCGCGCCGGGCTCGGCACGTGGAAGCTCGAGCCGGTGGGCGTGGCGTGGTCCATCTCAGCGGCTCCGCGGCGTTTCGGCCACCAGCTCGCCGGGCGCACCGGCGCAGTGCCGCAGTGCGGCCACCGCCGCGCCGCCGCGGCCGGCCTGCAGCTCGACGATCGCGCGGCCGTCGAACGCCCCGGCCTGGCCCGCCGGCTCCTGCACCAGGTCGAAGCTGAGCTCGAGCCGGCGGCCGCGCTGCAGGGCGCGGACCAGCCGGTCGGAGAGCAGCGGCGTCGCGCCGTCCTCGGTGTCGGCCACGACGACGAAGCTGTCGGCGAACAGCAGCCGCGCCTCGTGGCGCACGCCGTCGATGGCGACCTCGAAGCGCGGGTCGGCCTTGGGCACGCCCGCCGAGGCGGGCATCAGCGGCCCGGTGCCCGTGAGGTAGAGGCGCAGTTGCAGGCCGCTCCGCGCCGGGCCCTGCTCGCAGGACAGCACGACGGTGTCGATGTTGAGGTCGGAGCTGCTCGGTTCGGCAAAGGCATAGGTCGGGTGGTCGACGTCCTTCTCGAGGGTCCAGCCGGCCGGCGTGCGCGCGGCGACGGTGGTCGCCAGGCCCAGGGCCAGCCCGACCATCAGGGCGCCGACCACGAGATGGCTGATCAGGAACCGCGAAACTGGTGACATCTCCCACTCCCCTCCGTACGGCCCCGGTGTAGGCCCGCGCGGTTTCGTCGCCGTATTGCGCGGCCGGGGATTTGTGTCGTCTGTGTCGCCGCATTCGGCGCCGGCGCCGCCCCGCCTGCCTTGATGTGGCGCAAAGCCGTGCGACTGCCTGCCGGCCATGCTGGGCGCATGCGGCTGCTGCTTCCCCTGGTTGTCGGGTGCCTGATGATCGCCGGCAGCACCTTCGATGGCGATCGCCCCTCGGCACAGGGTGGCGCGGCGCGGCTCGATGACTGCACCGGCCGCACCGGCCAGCGCGACGCCGCCTCGATCATCGCGGCCTGCAGCGCCATCATCGCCGACCGCGGCACGCCCCCGGCCCTCGGTGCGCTCGCCCTGCTCAACCGCGGCATCGCGGAGGCCCGCCGCGGCGACCGCGCGGCGGCGCTGCGCGACCTCGAGGAGGCGCTGCGCCTGCGGCCCACGGCCGAAGCCTACATGGCGCGGGCCACCGTGCTGGCCGACGGCGGCGACTTCGCCGCTGCGCGCGACGACTACGACGAGGCGATCCGCCTGTCGCCGCGCAACGCGGCGGCGTTCAACGGGCGCTGCTGGGTGCGCGCGATGATCGGCCAGTTCGGCCCCGCGCATCGCGATTGCGAGATCTCCCTGATGCTGCGCCCCGACCACCCGGCCACGCTCGACAGCCGCGGGCTCGTGCATCTGCGCCTCGGCCAATGCGCCGACGCCGTCGCCGACTTCGATGCGGCGCTGGCGCGAGACGCGACCCTGGCCTCGTCGCTGCTCGGCCGCGGCATCTGTCGCCTGCGCCGGGGCGACGCCGTCGCCGGCCGCCGCGACCTGCTTGCGGCGGAGCAGCTCGCGCCCGGCATCGTGCGCCGCTATCTGGATTGGGGGATCCTCACCCCGTTCGAAGCCGAGCAGGGCGCGCCGTGATGCGGCCGGGTGACTCGGTAACCATCTGATCGACCCGCGCCGCTTGTGCCCGGCGGCGCAGCCACCCACCTCGGACGGACACACGTTCCCCGAGGAGCCCGAATGTCCAAGCGCGACGCCGTCTTCCCCGCCAGCCCCGCCCGCCATGCACTCTATGAAAAGCATCGCTATTCGCCGGCGATCCGGTCCGGCGATCTGCTGTTCGTCTCGGGCCAGGTCGGCAGTCGCGACGACGGCTCGCCCGAGCCGCTGTTCGCCGACCAGGTGCGGCGCGCCTTCGCCAACCTGAAGGCGGTGCTGGAGGCCGCCGGCTGCACCTTCGACGACGTGATCGACGTGACCTCCTTCCACACCGACCCCGTGGCCCAGTTCGAGACCGTGATGGCGGTGCGCGCCGAGGAGATCGGCGAGGCGCCCTATCCCAACTGGACCGCCGTCGGCGTCACCTGGCTCGCGGGCTTCGACTTCGAGATCAAGGTGATCGCCCGCATCCCGGCGCGGGCGCCCTAGCGCATCGAGGATCGTATCCGGATCGGATGCGATTGTGCGCGACGCCGTACGCAAGGGTCCGTACCGAGGATGGATGGAGTCGTCGTCATCGCCGGTCGGCACCGCTCTGGAGAGGACGGTCGGCCGGATGGAAGAGGACATGGCGGCGATCGAAGCCCAGGGCCGGGATCTCGATCCCCTCGAGGCCGACGCCTTCTTCGCGGCGCTGACCGCGCTGTCGGTCGGCAGCTACCAGCTCGCCGACGTCTGCCTGCAGGTCGCCCGGGGCGAACGCAACCTGCATCCGCCGCTCGCGCCGGCGCCGCCGCACCTCGGGCTGGCGGGCTTGCGTGCCGCGCTCGCGGAGATCAAGGCCTCGGCGATCTCGCGCGCGGTCGGTCCACCCGGCAACGACGAGGACGGCGGCACGGCGCGCTGATCCGGGCGCATCGCCGACGCCCCGGCCTCAGGCCAGCACCAGGCGCCCGAACGCCGCGTCCGGCCTGC
Organism: uncultured Reyranella sp.; assembly: GCA_964422305.1. Taxonomy (GTDB): domain Bacteria; phylum Pseudomonadota; class Alphaproteobacteria; order Reyranellales; family Reyranellaceae; genus Reyranella. The sequence goes on from CAYRBQ010000054.1 coordinate 6,273, forward strand.
CGATCAGCGCGAGCGCCTGCGGGACGGTCCGCGCGATGGCGGGCGTCGTCTCGCCGATCGCCTCCTTGTGGCCGCGGTACAGGCGGACGAGGCCGTAGTGATGGGCGTCGCTCACCACGAAGACGCGGCGGCGCCCGGCCATCGTGCCCGTCACCGAGCCGCGCGCCTTGATGTAGTCGGGCTCCAGTGTCCCCAGGATGCCGGTGAGGTCGAGGATCACGTCGGCCAGGCCGAACCGGTCCCGGAAGCGCCGCACCTCCCGCTCGACCTCGGCGAACAGCCGCGGGCTGATCTCGCCGGCGACGACGATCAGGAGAAGGGAGCGCGCGTCGTCCACCAGGAGGCTGACCGGCGGCGCGGTCCGCGAGTGCTGGGCCTCGGACCCGGCGCGCCACACGGCATGGCCGTGGTCGGTGAGGACGGGCGCCGCTTTCGTGCCCTCGACCAGCCGCAGCGCCCTCAGCGTCCGGAGGTCGCCTTCGCCGGCCAGGCCGTGCACATCGAGCGCGACCGCCAGCCGGCGCACGATCTCCCATTGATGTGCCGTGAGCCTGGGGGGATCGGGGGAAACGCCGTGGCGGGAAGCCATGGCCGCAGGATAGCGGCCGGCGGACGCCGGGCAAGCCTCGTACGGCCGGCTACCGCTGCGCGCTGGCGCCCTCCCCCTGCATGCAACGCCGACGGCCGGCGCGCGTTCGCTGGATCTGAGACTTCGCCAACCCGGAGGAGACAATGGGCCGTGGAATTCTGCTCTGGCTGCTCGGCATCCCGATCCCCGTCATCATCCTGATCGCGCTCCTCACCTGAGGCGCTACTTCGCGTATTCCTCGGCGGCGATGGCGAAGTTCAGGTTCTGGGCGTCCTTGCGCATCCAGGTCGTGATGCCGATCAGGTGGCCCTGGGCGTCGAACAGGCCGCCGCCCGACGAGCCGTTCGAGATCGGCGCCGAGGTCTGGACGAGGCGGTCGCCGTCGGCGGTCCGCTTCGAGGAAACCATGCCCTCGGCGATGGTGAGTTCGAGCCCCTTCGGTGCGCCGATCGTGTAGGCGAGCTCGCCGACCTTGACGTCGGCGAAGGGCCGCACTTTCACCCAGCGCTTGAGCGGCGCGTCGCTCTGCAGCACGCAGCGGTCGGCGCGGGCGTTGGCCGAGACCAGGCGCGCGCCGGTTTTCTGCCCCTCGTGTTCCAGCGTCGCGGCGGTGCGGCTGCCCAGCACGTGGCAGTTGGTCAGCAACTCGCGCTCGCCGATGGCGACCGCGGAGCCCTGGGCGCCCGGCACCCGCACCACGTAGACCGCGGGCGACACGCGCTCGAAGATCTGGCGCGGTTTCAGCTCGCTGCCGTCGGCGAGCGCGAGGCGGATCGCGTTCGTCTTGCCCGAGCGGTCGCCCTCGAACGGCGGCGGCGTGGCGGCCGGTTGGCCGGGCGCGGCCGCCGCCGACGCGGTCCGCTTCGCCACCTGCAGGGCGCCGTTGTCGGTGTCGGGCTTGTGCGCGATGTCGTAGTGACCGCCCGGGCCCACCTTGCTGCAATGGGCCCCCGTCGTCTGCACGCGATCGAGGGTGTAGCTCACCCACGCCTGGTTTCCCGTCGAGTCGATCTGCAGGGTCAGCGGCGGCGACTTCTTCTGGCCGGCGTCGTAGGTCCAGCAGAGCCAGCCCCGGTAGCCCGGCTGGAGCTTTGACGCACGCCACGGGTTCTCGCCCCACCGGTAGCGGTAGCTCGCCTCGACCTTGGTCGTGTTGTGGAGGCAGGCGCAGCCGTGCGTCGTCTCCTCGGCCGACGCAGGCGCCGCCGCTCCGGCCAGACAGGCCGTGGCCAGCGCACCGGCGAGCGCGACAACCAGCTTGGACATGCACACCCTCTCCCGCGGGAAGACTGCATGAGCGCCGCCGGACGGACAAGCCGCTCGCGGCACGCCGCGGTCGATGCGCCGCCCTCAGCGCGCGGGCGGCGTGAACCCCTTGCTGCGGATCTTCTTCTCGAGGATGGCGATGCCCGCCGCCGTCCTGCCCTTGTTGCAGGCCTCGATGCCTTCCAGGGTGTCGAAGTCGGGCCGCGTGTTGCCGTTGCCGCTGGGATCGCCGAGATAGCGGCGGGCATAGTCGCCGAGCTTCGCGCAATAGGCGGCATCGTCGCTCTGCGCTGCCGCTCCGCCGCCCGAAGCGGTGGCGGCGGCGGCAAGGAGGACGATGGCGCAAGCGAGGGTCTTCATGCGGTGGTATCTGGCACGGCCGTGACCGGGGCGTCACTCGTTTTGGCCGGCGAACCGACCCTTGCGGGAACGAACGGCTCGCGGCAGGCTTCCGCTCCCGGCGCCATCCGGACGGCGCCCACTGAACGGCAGCCCGAGACATGCCCCTGCACTGGACGATCGATCACGAGCGGCGCCGCGTGGACGTGACCGTCGAAGGCCGGCTGACCGGCGACGACATCCGCGCCTACCTCAAGAAGATCACCGAGGACGGCGCCATGCCCTACGCCAAGCTGTTCGACGCCACCGGGCTTCAGGGCAGGCTGCCGACCGACGACCTGAAGGAGATCGGCGCCTCGATCCGCCAGCACGCCTGGGACGGACGCGGCCCGATCGGCCCGCTGGCGATCGTGGTGGCCGACAGCTTCACCCAGTTCGGCGCGTCGCAGTTCGCCGACGCCGCGGGCCGCAGCCGGCCGCTGGAGATCTTCAAGGACCGCGCGGAAGCCGAGCGCTGGCTGCAGCGCAACGCGGCGCCGACCAAGGCCGACCAGTATCGGCGGTTCTAGGCGGACACCGTGCCGAAGCGCTACGGCAGGCGCGTGTCAGATCGCGAGCGACAGGAGCATCCAGAACAGGACCATCGACACGGCGGCGAGCAAGCCGAGGCGCTTGGCCATGTCGAACCGGTCCGGGACATGGAAGCTCGGCGCGTTGGGAGGAAAATCGGGCATGCGATTAAGTTAGCCGGGCGGAAGCGCGCCGCCACCGCCATCGCTTCCGGAACGGATCGATCGGACTAGCGGGTCCGGCGGGGTTGCTTTCCCTTGCCGCCGTCGTCGTTTCCCGAATAGCCGACGGCCTGGGTTATGTCGCGCAGGCTGCCCCACGACGTAAGGACGGGCGGCGAATAGGGCTTCTTCTTCGGAGCGGGCGGAGGTGTCTTGGGCTCGTCTGACATGCAGGGAATCCCATTGTTGAGTGGGCATGCGGTCCATGACCGGGCTCAGCAAACCACGACTTGCTCGTTCAGTAGGATTGCAATCGGCAAATAAGAGCAATTCTCATTGAGGGGAATGTGCAACGCCGACTGCCGAGCATTTGCACAAGTCGCAAGGACCGCGCGACAGCCGAGCGCGGGCTGCAGCGCAGCCCGACCAAGGCCGACCAGTACCGGCGCTATTGAAGGAACGAGACCTGCGGGCCGAAATCGTAGTGGCTGCCGCCCTGGGTCACGGTCACCTTGATCACCTGGCCGCCGGCGATGGTCGCCACCGCCGTCGCGGCCATGCCGTCCTCGCCCGGCGGGGTGATCTCCACGATCGGCGGCACGACATAGCCGCTGCCGGACTGCATCATGACGACCTCGAAGATGCTGCCCGCCTCCATGACGGCCATCGCCACGGGCGGCGTGACCGGCGGCAGGAAGGGGCCCACGGTGAGCGTCAGGGTCGCGCCGTCGGGCACCGTGCCGTCCATCTTGGAGGGCACGCCGGTGGCGATCGCCGCGCCGTTCGTGCCGAGCGGCGTCTCGTCCTCGGAGAAGCCGTAGGCGAGCTGGCTCGTGTAGATCGTGTCGCCCGTCCGCGAATAGGCGCCGGCGAGCGTGCTGTAGTGCAGGAATTTCGAGAACGGGCAGTATCTCGCCGTGAGCCCGACGTACCAGGCCGCCGTATTGGTCCAGGCGGTGTTGCTCTGCCCTGTCGACGTCGGCGGCGCGGTCAGCACGCCGGCCATGGCGACGCCGCGGCAGAAGGCCTGCACGATCTGGTCCCACACGGTTCCCTGCTGGTCGGCGGGAATGCCGGCCTGCGCCCATACCCACGTCGCGTTGGCGAGGCTCTGCGACTGTGCGCCGGAAGGGGCGGGCCTGGCGATGGAGAAGGCCGGCGTGCCCGACGTGCTCAGCCCGGGATAGAAGTCGTATTGCGTCCCGTTGCACACGCCGGTGAAGGACGTCGCCGTGCCGATGGCGACCTGCAGGTAGTTGCCCGAGGCGAAGAAGGAGTCGATCGTGGTGTCCCACCACGAGACCATCGGATCGGCGTTGGCCGTCGCCGGGGTCTGGTTGGCGAGCCAGTCCTTCGGCGCGGCGATCGCATAGAAGGTCGCGGCATGCAGGCCCGGCGGCGCGACGAACACCGGTGTCGAGAGGCTGCCGCCGCCCGTGGAGCTGCCGACCGTGAAGGTCTGGTCGGTGATGGTCGCCAGCGAGACGGCCGAGGATGGAAGACCGGCGGCCGGCGGGATGGCCTGCACCGTGTAGCCCGTGTTGATGTCGCTGGAGAAGGTCCCGTTCGGTACGCCGCTCAACTGCACGGCGGTTCCCGGGGAGGGCGCCGTGCCCGAGACGATCTCGACGACCAGGGTGCTGGCGCTGCTCGCGATCACGCCGCTCTCCGTGGGCGTGACGGTCGCGCTGGCGGGGCTGCCGGGGCCGATGCCGTTGTCGTAGGTGAACTGCTGGGCACTCAGCGAATTGTCCGTGAGGCCCGTGTTCAGCACGACCTGGCTGCCGTCGTAGGGCGCACCCGCCCCGGAGACGGCGATCGCCTGTCCGGGCACCAGGCCGTGCGGGCCGCTCGCCGTGGCGGTCACTAGGGCGCCGGCGCTCGTGAGCGCCACGCCGGTCAGCGGCGTGCCGGCCTGCGAGGCCGGCGCGATGGCGAGCGGCTCGGCGTCGACCGCGCCGGTGTAGAGCAGGCGGCCGAACTGGCCGACGTTTCGGACGGCGGTGGGCTCCTTCTGCAGGAACGCCGCGAAGGCCTGCCCGATCGCGTAACGGTTGATGCCGGGCAGGGCGGCATCGACGCCGACCTGGCTCGGGGCCGAGCTGACCGTCGGGCATTGCAGCGTCAGCGGCAGCACGAAGCCGTCGACCTGGCTCACGTCGAAGGTCGAGCTCCCGCCGCTGCCGGCATAGTAGAACTCGACGATGTCGGCGATGGAGTTGCCGGCCTGCTGGCCCGGCGCGAAGGGCGGGTCGGCGAGGTTGGCGAGGCTCGCCGTGCCCGGCGTCACGCCGATCGGGAACGGCGACTGGCCGGACGGGGCGACCATCACGACGAGCTGCGCGGAGAATGTCGCGATGTTCTGGTCGAGCACGATGCAGGGCTTGGCGCCGTCCTGCGGCAGGGCGGCGACGGCGACCGGAACGAGCGAGACGATGTCGACGCCCGCGTTCGACAGGGTCGCGCTGCCGCTGGCCCCGCCGATCGCGACCTGGAACTGGTTGGGGCCGAGGGCGGGGTTGGTGAAGGGATTCTGCGCGACGGCCTGGACGCCGTTCCAGCCGGCGCCGCTGCCGCCCAGGCCTGAAAGGAAGATCGGCGAGTTGAGCGGAAGGTTGGCCGGGCCCGGCAAGGTCACCGTGACCGTGCCGTTGCTGCCGCTGGCCGCCTGGATGGTCTGCGAGGAGACGAGGACCGGCAGGTAGGCGACGCCGCCGGCCGAGGGCGGCAGGGAGCTCGGAACCGTATAGCTGACCGACGTCCCGCTGACGGCCGTGACGCCGAAGACGCCGTTGTAGCCCGCCACGCCGACGCCGGAGACGAAGAGCATGCTCGTCGTGGGCGCGATCGCAACGGCGGTGGTGATCGTGGCCGTCGTGCCGCTGCACGAGGCCGCCGATATCGCGACGGCCGCCGGCACGAACCTGCCCTGCGGCCCGAGCACGTTCAGCGAGCTCGGAGGCTGATGGGGCGGCGTGTCGCCCGGAATGCCGTGTCCGGTGACGTAGAGCGTACCGCTCTGGATCTGGGTATCGTCGACGATATCGACCGTGATCACGTTGCCTCTCCCCGCTGCAGCCGTGTCACTCTACCGGCATCGCCGCGGGAACCCGGCCCCCTCAATGCGCACATCTCGGAACGCCGGGCGCACGGCCGCTCGGGGAGTCCGTCGTGCCTGCAGTGCCGTCACACGATCCCTTGTGTGACTGCACGCGCATGCAGGCGGACGATCCGCTGGCCGCTCAATGGCGCCATGCCGGATCGTCGCGAGACGCAAGGCCTGCGCGGCCCTAGCGTCGCGCCATGCCCGACCTGTTCGCCAAGCCGCTCTACACCATCAAGCCCATCGGTAGCCTGCACACCGGCTTCGGCCTGCAACGCGACGGGCTGCAGGTCGCCAGCCATCCGTCGCCGCTTTATCTCGGCGCGCTGCTGGAGGCTCTGCTGAAGGGCGCCGACAACTCCAACGCCCGTCTGGTCGCCAGGGCGGTCCACGGCAGGGACTGGCCGACCTACGAGGAACGGCTGGCGCACTTCACCAAGACCGGCCCGTGGGAACCCGCGCGCGATCCCTTCGCCCGGCCGGTCCGGTAGCGCGACCGGGCCGCGCCTCGTGGTCGGCCTCTGGCCGCATCCGCCCGGAACGCTGCGCGCGTTGCGGACGATCCTGGGGCATCACTATGTGGTCTGCAGGCATTGCCGGCGCTGGGCCGACATGGAGATCCCACAGGGCATGGAGGATCGGCCATTCCACCCGTGTCCTTATCG
>CAYRBQ010000055.1:0-12654 GCA_964422305.1 uncultured Reyranella sp.
AGCCCAATCGCGCGGCGCTGGCACGATACGGCATCAGCCTCGCCGAGCTGCAGGAGGTGGTCGAGATCGCCGTTGGTGGCCGCGAAGCTGGCCTGGTGTTCGAGGGCGACCGCCGCTTCGACATCGTGATCCGTCTGCCGGAGCACTTGCGGGTCGACATCGACGCCCTATCCTCGCTTCCGATCCCGGTGCCGGTCCCGGCAAACGGCGGGAAGGAGAACAGCCGCACGATCGTCCAGACCGGCATGGGGACAACGGCCCCCTATGTGCCGTTGTCGGCCGTCGCCACCATCGAGACGGCCCCCGGTCCCAACCAGATCAGCCGCGAAAACGGCAAGCGCAGGATCGTCGTCTCCGCCAACGTCCGAGATCGCGACCTCGGCTCGTTCGTCTCGGAGGTACAGCGCAAGGTCGCCGAGCAGGTGAAGCTGCCGGAGGGCTACTGGATCGGTTATGGCGGCCAGTTCGAGCAGCTCGTGGCCGCAACGCAGCGGCTGGCAATCGTCGTGCCGGTCGCACTGCTGCTGATCTTCGTGCTGCTCTGCATGAGCCTGGGCTCGGTGGGGGACGCGCTCCTGGTCTATAGCGGCGTTCCGCTTGCCTTGACCGGCGGCGTCGCGGCGCTGGTACTACGCGACATCCCGCTCTCTATCAGCGCCGGCATCGGCTTCATCGCCTTGTCAGGCGTCGCGGTGCTGAACGGGTTGGTCATCATCTCGTTCATCCAGGGGCTGCGAACGCAGGGCAAGCCGGTTCAGGAAGCCGTGCGCGAAGGCGCGATGAAGAGGCTGCGCCCGGTGCTGATGACGGCACTGGTTGCCTCGCTGGGCTTCGTGCCCATGGCGATCGCCACCGGCGCTGGCGCTGAGGTGCAGCGGCCACTCGCCACAGTGGTCATCGGCGGGATCATCTCGTCGACCATCCTCACCCTGGTCGTGCTGCCGGCGCTCTACGCGCTGTTCCATCGCGATCGGCCGGTTTCCGAAGACGTCGAAGTTCAACAAGGAGAGAGAGCATGAAGAAGCTGATGATCATCGTCCTGGCGATGTTGTGGGGCGGCGTCGCCGTCGCACAGCACAGTCACGGCAACCAGAAGGGGCCGAATGGGGGTCTCATGCAGGACGTGGCCGGTGTGCACGCCGAGCTGCTCGTTTCGGGCAACACCATAACGATCAACGTGCTCGATGAGAGCAACAAGCCCGCTTCCGCCAAGGGCTTTTCGGGTTCCCTCCTGATCGTGTCCGGCGGTGCACGCGAGACGGTTCAGCTCGCCGTGTCAGGCGACAGCAGCCTGAAGGGCGAGGCGAAAGCGGCCGTGCCGGCCGGTGCCGCGGTGACGCTGGTGCTGAAGAACGCCTCCGGCAAGTCGGGACAGGTGAAGTTCTGATGGCAGCCGTGGCGGCGCTCGCGACACGCGGCGCCGCCACGCTGCACGAACGACGATTGCGAGACGTGTTCCCGCTTCTAATGCGTATGAAAGTTGCCCTCACACATGCTTGACCTCGCCCTTCACGAACCGGGGCTGAACGCCACGGAGCGGCGCTGGCAGCGCGAGAGGCGCTCGGCGTGGCTGCGGCTGGTCGCCTTGGCCATTCTGGTCGTGAATCTTGGCCTCGCGAGCGGACAGGACAGCATGTCCGTTCATGCAAACGTGATTGTGGGCTACGCCCTGGTCACGCTCGTGGCCCTGGCGCAGGCCGAAAGCCGGCGAGGTCCGCCTTGGCTCGCCTGGGTGTATGTCGTGGTCGACGCCCTTCTTGTCGTCGTGCTCTTCCATGAGCATCTCTTCGCGCCCGGCAAGGGGCTCGATCACAATCTGACTGCGCCGTCGCTGGCGATCGGCTTCGTTCTCCTGACCCATGTTGCCCTGCGCCTGAAGCCGATGATGGTGCTGACGTTCTCGGTGCTGGTGATTCTCGGATGGCTGGCTCTCCTCATGGTGGCCGTCGATGCCCACATGGGAAGGAGCCTCACTCAGTCGCTCGACTGGACCAGTTTCATGACGGAGGGTGCTCTTGCAGGCGCCTTCGCTTTCGCGGCCTTTGTTTGCGGGCTCCTGACGCATGACCACAACGTGCTGCTGAAGAGCGCAGTTGTCGCTGAGCGACGCCGGGCCAACCTCAGCCGTTTCTTTTCACCCACCGTCCTGTCAGAGCTGCAGACGACACCCACCGCCCTGCCGCTCAGTCGCCGCCAGGTCGCGGTCATGTTCGTCGACATGCGATCCTTCACGCGCTTCAGCGAGACCGTACCACTGGAAGCTCTTGCCCGGTTACTGGCCGAGTTCCGCTCGCTCGTGACGCGCGAGGTCTTTGCCCATGGGGGCATGATTGACAAGTTTATCGGCGATGGGGTGATGGCGGCCTTCGGCCAACCCAATTCGCAGCCGGACGATGCGGCACGTGCCTTGGAGTGCGCGATTCACCTCGAGGAGCACCTGCGCGAATGGAAAGAGGCGCGGGCGCGCCGCGGAGTCCCCGCGCCGGATGCCGGCATCGGGCTTCACTTCGGCACGGCGATCGGCGGCGTATTGGGCAGCGGCGTGCACGACGAGTTCACGCTGATCGGGGACGCCGTCAATGTCGCCCAGCGCCTTGAGCAGCTTTGCAAGCCGTTGAATGCATCGATCGTCGTCTCCGGTGAGCTGGTGGCGGCAGCGGACGCGAAGACCGTCCAGTCCTGGAGCAAGGAAACGAACGTCGAGCTAGCGGGGCGCGCCGGCCGCCTGAGCATCGCCTATCTGGAACGCCAAAACGGGCAAAAGGACGGGGGAGGAACGACCTACCACGGAGGATCCCGATGAAAGTCATATTTCTGCTTGCGGCAGTGCTGTTCTGGGGCAACCCGACGGAGGCGCAACGCAATGATGTCGTGACCGGTCCCCATGGCGGTGTCCTGCAGGAAGTCGCGGACATCCAGGTCGAGCTTTTGGTCGGTGACCGTACCGTGACCCTCTGCGCTTACTCGCGGGGCGACGAAGCCCTCAAGGTCCAGCAGTACAAGGCCTCGGTCGTATCCGGTGGGACCCGCGAGTTCATCAAGCTTCAGGCGGTCGATGCGTTCCATCTCGAAGGGAACAGCAAGGAGCTGCTGCTCCCCTATTCGTCACTCTCGCTTCACGTCACGACACCTACTGGCCTCGCTGGAACGGTCGCGTTCTAGGGATCCGCGCAGATGAAATCACTCGCCAGTCATCGGCTACCACCGCAGGAGCGGTGCGGGTCACGCAGGAGAAGCACATGCAGTATCTGATAACAGGCATCGTCTTACTGGCGCTAACGGGGTGCGCGACTGGCGGTGTGCCGGCCTCAGGCGAAACTGCCGACGGCGAGAAGTTCACCGGCACGTTCAGCCGCTGGACCGACACGAGCGGCGGCACTGTAACCCTCCAGAGCGAGAAGGGCGCCCAATGCGAGGGGCGCTGGCTTCTCGACGGAAGCACAGGCTCGACGATCGTGACCTGCAGTGACGGCCGCTCGGGCACTGCCGAGCTGTCGATGGAAGAGCCGGGCGGCACCATGAAGGGGATGCTGGGCGGGAAGTACTTCCACGGCGTCTTCGAGAACCCGACCCTTCCACCGTCCCGGTGATCGCCTTGACGGTGCTCCTACATGCCGAGAGGCCTGCCGCTCCACGAGACTGGCAGGACGAGCAGCGCGACCGCCGGCAGGAAGCCCAGGACCCTGTGCAGCATCGTAGTGGCCATCCCGAAGGCGCGTGCGGCGACGCCGCTTCGGCGGGGGAGCAGCTATGACTGAATCTCAGTCCGACCGCCCCAAGTCGTCGCCGGAAGTTACAGGCAAGGATGATCATGCGGGCCGGGATCATGCCACCGGCGACCATGCTAGCCACAATCACGGCCGTGGCGGATTCCTCGGCCCGAACGCCGAGCTGATCGCGTCGCTGGCGTCGGGCGCCCTGCTGGGTCTTGGTTTCGCGATCGAAAAGCTCCTGGTCACGGCGCCGGACTGGCTGCCAACGGCCTGCTATATCGCTGCCTACTTCTTCGGCGGCTTCTATACGCTGCGCGAAGCGATCGACAATCTCCGCCTCAAGAAGTTCGAGATCGATACCCTGATGCTCGTGGCGGCTGCCGGCGCCGCCGCGCTCGGCGCCTTCGCTGAAGGCGCTCTCCTTCTCTTCCTGTTCAGCCTCGGTCACGCGCTCGAGCACTACGCCATGGGAAGCGCAAAGAAGGCGATCGAGGCGTTGGCGAAGCTCGCCCCGCAAACGGCCACGGTCCGTCGCGACGGTGAGACCCGAGAGCTTCCTGTCGAAGAGCTTGTCGTCGGCGATGTTGTCGTCGTCCGCTCCAATGAACGCCTGTCGGCCGACGGCTTCGTCATCAAGGGGGAGAGCAGCGTTAACCAGGCGCCGGTCACCGGCGAGAGCATTCCGGTGGACAAGAGCCCCGTCGACGATGCTGCTGCGGCCCGCGCGCGCCCGAACACTGTTGGCGCCTCCTCGCGAGTGTTTGCTGGAACGATCAATGGCGCCGGAGCGATGGAGATCGAGGTCACCAGACTTTCGGGCGAGACCACGCTCGCAAAGGTCGTGCAGATGGTGACGGAGGCGGAAGGCCGAAAGTCGCCCACTCAGCGCTTCACGGACAAGTTCCAGCGGATCTTCGTGCCGGCGGTGCTGGCTCTCGCGATCGGCCTGCTGTTCGCTAGCTTGGTGGTCGACGAGCCCTTCAGCGAGTCCTTTTACCGTTCGATGGCCGTGCTGGTCGCCGCCAGCCCATGTGCCTTGGCGATCGCGACGCCGAGTGCGGTGCTTTCCGCGGTCGCTCGCGCGGCGCGGGGAGGCGTCCTGATCAAGGGTGGCGCGCCGCTCGAGACGCTGGGCGCGGTCGAGGTGATTGCGTTCGACAAGACCGGCACCCTGACGGAAGGGCGGCCTCGTATTGCCGACATCAAACCGATGTCAGGTGTAGATGCCGACGAGCTCCTGGCCACGGCCGTGGCCGTGGAGGCCGGCAGCGATCATCCCCTGGCGGTCGCGATCGTCCGAGACGGCCGGCCACGACTGCAGACGCAACCCCCGGAAGCCACCGATCTCCAGAGCCTAACCGGCCGGGGTGTGAAAGCCTTCGTCGGCGGCGAACCTGCCTGGATCGGCAAGGCCGAGATGTTCGGTGTCGACGGTGTGCCCGCCCTCAGCGAGGAGGCGGCACGCGCCGTCGAGACGCTCCGGGAGGAGGGGCAGACGACCATGGTAGTGCGCAAGGGAACGCGTGATCTCGGCGCCATCGGACTGATCGACACCCCACGTCCTGGGGTCGGACGGGTACTGGATGACCTGCATGCACTCGGCATCAGCAAGATGACCATGCTGTCGGGCGATCACCAGCGAGTGGCCGATGCGATCGCCGCAAAAGTGGGCCTCGACGAGGCGCGCGGCGATCTGATGCCCGAAGACAAGGTCTCGATCATCGAGGGATTGCGAACGGAAAACAAAGTAGTCGCAATGGTCGGCGACGGCGTGAACGATGCGCCGGCGATGGCTGCCTCGTCGGTCGGGATTGCAATGGGTGCGGCTGGCTCGGACGTGGCGCTCGAAACGGCGGATATCGCCCTGATGGCTGACCGTCTCGAGAACCTTCCGTTTGCAGTCGGCCTCAGCCGGCACTCCCGCTCCATCATCCTCCAGAACCTCGTCGTCAGCCTTGGCGTGGTGGCCGTCCTGGTGCCCGCGACGATCTTCGGCCTCGGCATCGGGCCGGCCGTGCTCGTCCACGAAGGCTCCACACTTCTCGTCGTCTTTAACGCGTTGCGAATCCTCGCCTACAAGAATGGTGCCGCATGAACACTCAAGCCGAGATCTTTGAACAGCGCGAGCCGTCACTCGACAAGCGAAGGGATCCCCTCGACGTCTATGTCGGCAAGCGACTTCGCCGCCGGCGGGTCTTCGTCGGCATGAGCCAGACGCAACTCGGGGAAGCCGCCGGCATCAGCTTCCAGCAGGTGCAGAAGTACGAAAGCGGTGTGAACAGGGCGGTACCACGCCGTTTGTTTGAGTTCGGCCGCACGCTGGGCGTTCCCCTCAGCTACTTCTTCGAAGGTTATGTCGAACGCCGCAAAGGGCGCGGGGGACAGCAGGAGAAAGACGAGGTCGATGACGTGTTCGGCACGGACGAAGCACTGTCGCTCGTTCGCGCCTATTACAATCTCCGAACACCGGCGCTCCGCCGACGCATCCACAAGCTGATCGACGAACTCGGCGAGGCGTAAACCAGGGCCAGGCGCCGGTGCGCAGCGGCGCCCGGCTGGGAGGAAGCAGATGCTATCCGTGTCGGATCTTGCGGCCGTGCTTGAAAGAGGCGGGAACGTTCGCATCACGAACGAGGGCCGCACGACAGCCGAGCTCGCCAAGCTCGCCAAGACGGCGAAAGACCGCGCTCATCTGACGATCGTCGTGTTGTTTGCCCTGACGGCCGGCGAGCTCGTCGAGATTGCTGCCTATGGCGGGGGCTCGGTCACTTTCGACTTCGTGAGCAGCTGAGAACACTGGGGCTCAGCCTTCAGTCACCCGGGTCAGGACGCAGCCCGGTCGGCTGGCTATCCGTCTTGGCGTCGCTCGAGACCGGCTCCTTCTTGAGCGGCGTCAACAGAAGCAGCGTCGCTGCATTGACCAAGCTCAGGATCGCCGCGATGTCGTATAGGCCATAGGCCGTTGCGGCACCAATGATTCCGACATTCCACACGCTCGCCGCCGTGGCGGTGCCATGTGCCGCCCGCTTACCCTTGAGGATCGCGCCACCGCCGATGAAGCCGATCCCGGCGATCAAGCCCTCCAGCACCCGCGCTTCCGCCTCAACGCTTCCTTTCAATACCTTGAGCGCCACCAGCATGAGGCCGCAGCTTGCGAGAGCGACGAGCGGAAAGGTCCGGATGCCGGCGCTGCGCTCGGCACGTTCCTGGATCCACCCAATCGGAAACGCGAGCATGTATGCGATCGCGAGCTTCAGCAGATGATCGAGGACATCGGCCCAGCTGAGTACTAAGAAGCCGGTCATCGCCCAAGTCTCCTTAGTAACGGAGACGCTGCAAGGCAGGTGGCAGTATCTCTGGCCAATCCTAGTTCTCGACGACCTTCTTAGCGGCGTCGTTCAGCGCCTCAGAGCGTGGGCGGACTTCGCGCTTGCGCGGTCGATCTTCTGGAGTGCCTCGCTAAACTCAATCAGCGATTCCGGCCCGCAATTGCCCCGCATGACGACAGTGCCATCACGCAGGAGGACCATCGTCACATGCGGGAGCTTCTCGCCAACTGGACCGAGTTCGTGGCGCAGCGCGGCGTCGGCCGCTGTCAGGGCCTGTTCGATGACTGCGCGTGCGGTCTTGGGCATGACAGTGAGCCTACTAAGAAACACCGCGGGCTCTCAAGGAAGAACGCGACTCTCTTCGCTCTTCACGCGAATCGCATGATCATCAGCAACACGACCAAGACGAGGGCGATTGCGCCGTGAGGACAGGGGTGGACAGAGGCGGCGATCGTCAGGCGTCCAAGCGACGCGCGATTCTCTCCAAGAGATAGTCGGATCACGTTGATACAACCTACGCGAATGTTGACCACTCCCGTCGAGGCTTCCAGAATTCGTTCATGGTCGCAAAAGGAGCCTCCGCAAAGCAGCTGCTGATCGGGCAGATGATGGCGATGCTCTGCCTGGCTTTGGTCGCCTTGGCAGCGGTCTTCCATGTCCCGGCCGCGCAGGCGACTACTGAATATCCCATTGATATAATTGGTATTTCGGCCGTGCCGGATCACAAGCCCGACGTCCATCTATCGACCGATCGAGATATTTGCCATGGCTGCTCAATTCTCGTGGGCGCTGACTCGGCGACCGGCGGCCTAACCACTCACTGCGCTGTCCCATCGCTGCTGTTCGCACGACTACCGTCGAGGGGTTTTGCGCCTCCCGATCCACCGCCCAGGCGATAACTCAACCTTTCGTTGTTATCTCATTGCCAAACTGGCGTGCCTTCGAACGCGCGAGTGATCGTCTGCGCGCTCGTGCAGGCGTTATCGTCGTGCGTGCGCCGATTCTTCTTTCCACCAGCTCGACGACCGTAGAGTGAGTCGAGCTTCTACGGATCACGGTGCTCTTGCTCGGTGGTCGGGCTCGAGCGTTCAGAAGCGAGATTGCGTTGGGTTGAGAAAGCGGCGACGCAATGGAGACCGCGGTCTTGTGCGCCTGTCGAGTGAGTGTGCCGATTGCTGCGCAGTCTATTGACCGGCGGTGCTTGTCGGTCGCATCTTCCAAACATGCCTCGGACCGGCTTCTATCTTGGACGGAAGAACCTGCGACAGATCGTGGGGGCGCTGTGCGTCCTGTCCTTGTCGTTCGTCACAGCATTCCACTCGGCCGAGGCGAGAGACGAGACACTGCGCTTCGGAGATTCGCTAGCGGTCTATGCCGTTGCCGATCACAGCCCGGACGTCCCCGACCAACCCACGTTCGACAAGTGTCACGTGTGCGGCGCAATTGCCTCTCCGCCGTTGCGGGCGGGCGCGCCTGATCGGGATCCGAAGGTCGCGACGCCTACTCCGCAACTCGTCGCCTTCCAGCCCGCAATCATCAGACCGCCTCCCAATTCCTGATCACATTCGCTGACGTTCGCGTGGGCCGAGCATCGCACAACATCCGCTGCCGAGTCGGGGCTTGATGTCGCGAAACGGCAGCGGGTGCGTGGCAATGCGCATCGCCGAAGGTGATGGCAACCACCGTAACGGGCCACATTGCGGACATGATGCTCGCCGGCGCCATCGCCCCGACATCACTGCTTCCGTCTGAACTGCAGGCGCCACCGCCCCTTCTCGGTCGGGCACGGGCCAGCGAGATCACAACAGGGTCCGCTTCGAACGAAGTTGGCCAAGGTACATCGGACGCAAGTCCGCTGACCATCTTCTGACAAGTCATCAAGAGCCAAGAGCTCTTCAGTCATGATCATGTGATGGAGCATCGAGATGAACAGAATGTCGTCGACAATCGGGGCACCAGGGGTGAGCGCCGGTGCAGCGTTATTGGCACGGGGGCCGTGCGTGTCGGCCGACGCGTCCCGGCAGGATGCCTTTCGTGAGGTGCGCGTGGGCGAAGAGCGCAATGCGTTTTTCCTCGAGCGCTGCGAACTCGAAGGGGCGATTTCCAGCCAGCACGCGGTGCGCGTCGTGTGGGCGTTTTCCCAGCAAGTGGACCTTTCAGCTCTTCGAAGCGCCATGCGTCAGCCCGCACATGTCGCGGGTCAGCCGCCTCCCGACGCGCGCGTCCTGCTGGCCCTGTGGCTCTATGCCTGCATTGAGGGCGTCGGCAATGCGCGCGCCGTCGAACGTCTCACTGAGGCCGATGCCGGCTTCCGTTGGCTGCGCGGCGGAGTGCCGCTCAACCACCATGTCCTGTCCGACTTCCGCTGGCAGACTGCAGTTCTCGTTGACCGCTTGCTCATGCGAGGGATTGTCTCGCTGTGGTCGGAGGGGCTGGTGAGCCTGGCATCGCTCGACGACGACTGCGTTCGGGTCCGCGCGCCTTCCGGGGCCGTGAGCTTCCGGAGGCTGGCGACCTTGGATCGCCTGCTCGCGGAAGCGGAAGAACGTGTGACGCGCCTCAGACAGGAGATCGATGCCGACCCGGTACTTTCCGATCGGCGGCAGCGCTTGGCCCGTGAGCGCTCGCTGCGAAGCGCCTGATTGACGAAATAGACGAGCTCGAATGGTAGCCCAAAAAAGAAAGAGCGGGCCCCCGGTCGGGGGAGGGGCCCGCTCTCTTCCGCTTCGTTAGGATGGAGACTAGAAGCGGAGATCCATACCCATCAGCAGGCCCCAGCTGTTGCCCGAGACAGCGTTGCTGGGTCCAGCAGCGTTGTACATGAGGCCACCGCCGGTGAGCTTCACGCCCGGTCCGAGCGCGTAGTTCACGCCGATTTCCCACTTGTTGACCGACTCCTGGCCGAACCGGAGGGAACCCGGGGTGTTCGGCCCCGCAAAGGCGGTGCTGTTCACGCCGGGGACGCCCGTCGGGGTGACGCCAGTGCCGCCGCTCGTGCCGACGGTAATGCTCTGCACGACGGCCGAGCCGTTACCGTTGGTGTTGTAGGAGCCCGTCCAGGCAAACGACATCTGCCAGGGACCGGTCTCGTACATCATGCCGGCGGTGTAGAAGCGGGTGTCGTTGTCCACACCGGTGTAGTAGTTCGAACCGAGGCCGTTGTTGTCCCAGCCGACCGCACCGCCGAGGGTGAAGCCCTTGAAGCCGAACTGACCGCCGATGACCCACTGCTTCCAAGCCGTCAGGTTGGCGCCGGTCGTCATGTTGGCAGCAGCCGAGAACGGCTGGTTACCGGGGACGAACGAGCCGTACATGAACGCACCGTACAGCGCGACGGAGACGTCACCGAACTTGTTCAGGTAGTTGGCGCCGATGTCGAACACGTCCTGGTAGGAGTAGTCCGCCGTGAAGCAGTTGGGCGCCGAGGTGGCGTTGCCGTAACCGCAGATGCCGGCCGTGTTGGTCGTCGGGCCGACGTTGTTCGGGTTGAGCGCGAACTGGCCGGTCACGAAGTTGACCTTCGGACGATAGCCGGCGCCGATCTGCAGGCCTTGGAAGCGCGGAGTGAAGTAGTTGATGCCCTGCGCGTCCTGAACCTGGCCGGCGTTCGTCGTCGTCGTGGCATGGAACCACGCCTTGTTGTTCAGCGTGACCGACTGGTTGGCCCACGAGAAGTTGGTGTTGTGCTGAATGGCGCCGAAGCCGATCAGCGCAGACGGCGTGCCGTAGTACATGCGATACGTCGCCGGATCGCGCGAACCGAACTCGACACGGCCCCAGTCGCCAAAGGCGAACAGGAACGCTTCATCGATGTACTGGGGGCCGCCGACGTCTTGGCGGGGGTTCCAGCCTTCGAGCTCGACGTGGATACCGACCGACGTGCCGTTGTCCAGCTTGGTCTGGCCGATGAAGTGGATTTCACCTTCCTGCTGGAAATTCAGGCCCTTATACTGGGCCCAGGTACCGTCGTTGGCATACGTCGAGTTGATGCCGCCAGCGATGGCGTAGAAGGTGTAGTAACCGCCGACACCGATCTTGATCGGGTCGGCCGCCATGGCCGGGGCGGCCATGAGACCGCCAACGATCAAGGCGGTGGAACCGAGTAGAAGCTTCTTCATCATTCTCCCTCGATTATCAACAGGGGAGAAAACACCCAGCATTTATTGGTGAGTCCGCCGGTCATCTTTGGGCGGATACCGTCACCCGTACCGTCAGCGAAATCGGCACGCTTCAATGCATCGCGTCGATCGCGACGCTGGTCGCTTCAACGCAGTCATGACTCAGCGTTTGTGAATCGTCGCGTCTCGGAGCGATCGATGGCTGGATGCACGCGCGCGAGCTCGGTGAGTCGTCCAACGAGATGCTAGAAAGCGCGAGCGCTCAGCTGCTTCGCGTGACATCTGCAGTCGGAGCAGGGCGATGCGGCGATCTTGCGGTGCGCTTACCCATAGACGCGATCGAGCGCGTCATTCGCCGGAGGCCCGTTACGCCGCGTCCTGGCGGGCATGATCTTCTGTTGCAGACGATGCGTGTCCCGAGCCTGCCGTCGGCCGCGGCGGATAGAGGGTTGGCCGTCTCTGGCGGCCCTCGACCCAGGAATCGATCATGTCCGCCCATTCCTGGAGCATGTGGCGTCGCTGGTACTCGTATTCAGCCTTGTTGTAGACGCCACGCGACGAACGGCCATCCTCGTGGGCAAGGCACTTCTCGATCCAGTCGCCGTTGAAGCCGAGCTCGTTCAGGAGCGTCGAGCCGGTACGACGAAGGTCGTGCACGGTGAAGGGCTCCAGCGCTACACCGTCCTTCTTTGCCCGGCCGGCAATCGCGGCCGTGACGCGATTGAGCGTCGCGCGCGACATGGGCACCTCGGCATTGTGAGGCGACGGCAGCAGGTACCGGGAGGTCCCTGCCTTTGCCTTGAGAGTGCGCATGAGCTCGAGCGACTGGCGCGACAGATAGACGTTGTGTGCGCGGCCGCGCTTCATCCGCTCCTTGGGAATCGTCCAGACCGCGTTCTCGAAATCGATCTCGTCCCAGGTCGCGTCCTGCAGCTCGCCCTTGCGCACCATGGTGAGGAGAATCAGATGGAAGCCGATGCGGATCGCCGGCTGGGTCGAAACCTGCTCGAGTAGCTCGAACAGGAAGCGGATCTCCTGGCGGGACAGGGCGCGATCCTTTGGCACGAAGGTCGCAATGGATGCCTTGCCCACCTCGTCAGCCGGATTGGCGAGCTTCTCGCCATGGAGGATCGCAAACCCGAAGATCTGTTTGACGATGTCGCGAATATGGATGGCAGTCGCCGGCGCGCCGCGGTCACGTACCTTTCCACATAGCGCGCGAAGATCATCGGGCGTAATCTCTGTGAGTAGGCGGTTCTTCCAAAGAGGGAAGATGTCTCTTTCGTAGATGATGCGACGCATGTTGCGGGTACTCTCCGCCATGGGCGCATTGCCGATCCATCGACCGCCGAAATCTCCGAAGGTCGTCGCCTCCTTCAGTCGTCTTTTTCGTCTTTGCTTTTCCTGCGCCGGCGATTTCCCCTGGGCAACCGATCGGCGGGCCTCGAGGCATTGCTCC
Organism: uncultured Reyranella sp.; assembly: GCA_964422305.1. Classification (GTDB taxonomy): domain Bacteria; phylum Pseudomonadota; class Alphaproteobacteria; order Reyranellales; family Reyranellaceae; genus Reyranella. Next base: position 12,620 of record CAYRBQ010000055.1, read on the forward strand.
CTGGCGCCAACGAGGCTGGTTCCGTCCGCGCCGAA
>CAYRBQ010000056.1:0-9149 GCA_964422305.1 uncultured Reyranella sp.
CGCCAGACCATCACCGAGATCGAGAACCGCTACAGCTTCCACGTCACCATCGAGGCCGACGACGAGCTGCATGCCGCCGACTGCGAGATCGAGCGCGTGCGCTCGCGCCGCGACGATCGCGGCGAGCGGCCGCAGGAGTTGGCGCGCGCCAGCTACGATGAAGTCGCGGGCGAGCAGGCGGCCGGAGAGGACAGCGAAGGCGCCGAGGCCCGCGAGGGCGATGACCGTGGCGACGAGCGCGGTGAGGAGCGCGGGGGCGACGAGGACGGCGAAGGCCGTGGCCGCCGCCGCCGCCGGCGCCGCCGGCGCGGTGGCCGTCGCGAGGATGGCGAAGGCTCCGACCGGCCGCAGGCGGCCGGCGAGGCCCGAGGCGATGATCGCGCGCCCGATGGCGAGGGCGACGAAGGCCGCCCGCAGGAAGATCGCGACGGTGACGCGCCGGAAGGCGAAGGCGCCGTCACCGCCGCCGACGGAGATCGCCCCGAAGGCGAGCGCAACGGCGACGACCGCCGTCGTCGGCGTGGCCGCCGTGGCGGCCGCCGTCGCCGCCGTGAGAACGGCGAAGGCGAGCATGACGGCCAGGAACCGCGCGAGCATCATGCCGAAGGCGACCATGCGGCCGACGGCCGCGAGGCGCCGCCCTCGCCGCCGACACCGATGGAGAGCATGCCGGTCGACCAGATGGCCGCTGGGCATATGCCCGTCGAGCGCGCACCGTTCGATCCGGGACCGCCGGTGAACGTCGAGGCGGCACCGCCGCCGCCTCCGCCTGCCCCGCCGCCGGTCGTGGCATCGGCCCCGCAGCCGGTCGCCGTGGCCGAGCCAGAGCCCGCTCCGCCGTCGACGCCGACGGTGCCGGTGATCGAGGCACCGCCGGAGAAGCCCAAGCGCGGCTGGTGGCGCCGCTAGCGGCGCCACTTCTCAAGCAATCGCTTCCGCGCGAACGCCCGTATTTCGGGCGTTCGTGAGCTGGCGCGCCGAATTGGCTCCGGAACGGAACCTTCATCGGTAGCGTCGCGGCGGCTTTTTGGTAGGCAGGCGCCATGAACAAGCCTGCCTGGTCCGAAGCCGCACGACTCGCCGCCCTCCGACAGTACGAGATCCTCGACACCCCGGCCGAGGCGTCGTTCGACGCCTTCACGCGGCTCGCCGCCCAGATCTGCGGCACCCCGATGGCCGCGATCAGCCTGATCGACCGTGACCGCCAATGGTTCAAGTCGCGGCTGGGCGTGGAGGCGTCCGAGACGCCGCGCGACATCGCCTTCTGCGACCGCACGATCCGCGGCGACGGCCCGTTCGTGGTGCCCGACGCGGCGAGCGATCCGGCCTTCCGCGACAACCCCCTCGTCACCGAGGCGCCACACATCCGCTTCTACGCGGGCGTGCCGCTGGTCAGCCACGACGGCCTGCCGATCGGCGCGCTCTGCGTGATGGACGAGAAGCCGCGCGTGCTAGGCTCGGCGGAAGCCCAGGCGCTGTCCGATCTCGGACGGCAGGTCATGGCCGCGCTCGAACTCAACCTCGCACGCCGGCGCCTCGAGGGCGTTCCCGATCGCGCAAGCGGCGGTTTCTTCACCCTCGATTCCGAGTTCCGCTTCACGTTCGCCAACGCAGGTGCCGCGAAGCTGCTGGGCGTCGCTGCCGACACCCTGCCCGGCGCGTCGATCTGGACGGCGTGTCGCGTGGCCGAAAAGAGCCGCCTCGGAGAAGGCCTGCTGCGGGTCGCTCGCAGCGGTACAGCAGCCGGCTTTGAGGCTTTCCATGCGCCGTCGGAATGCTGGCTCGACGTCGCCATCGATCCCTCGCCCGAGGGACTCACGATTCATCTGGACGACATCACCGCGCGCCGCCGCGAAGAGCTGACCCAGCGGGCCACCAACCGCGTCCTGCGCCTGATCGCGCTCGGCGGCTCGCTGCCCACCATCCTGCGCGCCGTCGCGCGCTCGATCGGCGACGTCTCGCCCGGCCTGCGGGCCTCGATCATGACCGTCGAGGGCGACGGCACGCTCAAGACCGCTGCCGCTCCCTACCTGCCGCCGGCCTTCATGGCCGCGCTCGACGGACTGTCGGTCGGCCCCGCCTCAGGCTGCTGCGGCACGGCCGCCTTCCGGCGCGAGCTGACCGTCGCTTCCGACATCGACACCAGCCTGCTCTGGGCGGGCCGCCTGCGCGACGCCGCGCTCGCCCACGGGCTGCGCGCCTGCTGGTCGATACCGGTCAAGACCCACACCGACGGCTCGGTGGTGGCGACCTTCGCCGTCTACCGCGACGAGCCACGCGGTCCGAGCGAGGCCGATCTCGCCCTGCTGACGCACTTCGCCAAGCTGGCGACGATCGGCATCGAGCATGTGCGCCGCGAGGAAGCCCTGCGCGAGAGCGAGCGCCGCATGATCCAGCTCGCCGAGAACGTCGACGAGGTATTCTGGATCTCCAACCCGGACGGCCGCGGCCTGGCCTACATCAACCCGGCCTACGAGAAGATCTCCGGCCGGCGCCGCGAGGATCTCTATCGCAATCCCCGCGAGCTGATCGACGCCATCCACCCCGAGGACAGGGTCAAGATCAACCTCGCGCCCAAACGCTTTCCCGACGGCTCCTTCGCCAACGAATACCGGCTGATCCGGCCCGACGGCAGCATCCGCTGGATCGAGGACCGCCGCTTCCCGGTGACGACCGGCAAAGGTGACCTGCCGCAGACCGTCGGCGTCGCCAAGGACGTGACCGACGCCAAGTTCGCGGAAGCCCGCCTGCGCGAGAGCGAAGAGCGCTTCCGGATCGTCGCGCAGACCACGGCCGACGTGGTGTGGGACTGGAACCTGCTCAACGACACCGTGAACTGGAACGACGGGCTGAAGAAGCGCTTCGGCCACGACCCCAGGGGCGACGCGACATCGGCGAGCTGGAAGGACTTCATCCATCCCGACGACTACAAGCGCGTCGTGGCCGGCATCCATGCCGTGATCGACGGAACGACCGACGACTGGCAGGACGAGTATCGCTTCGTGCACGCCGACGGCGGCTGGGCGACCGTCACCGATCGCGGCCACGTGATCCGCGACGAGCGCGGCAAGGCCGTGCGTATGGTGGGCGCCATGGTCGACGTCACCGAGCGCCGCCTGCTCGAGGAGCAGCTCCGTCAGGCCCAGCGCCTCGACGCGGTCGGCAAGCTGACCGGCGGCGTGGCGCACGATTTCAACAACATCCTGATGGTGATCGCCGCCAACGTGGAGGCGCTGCAGGAAGAACCCCTCGACCGCCCCGTCGCCGAACGACTGGAGCGGATCGGCGGTGCGACCCAGCGCGCCGCCAGCCTGACCCGCCAGCTCCTGGCCTTCTCGCGCAAGCAGACGCTGCAGCCCGAGCTCACCGATCTCAACGAGCTGATCGGCGTCACCAGCACGCTTCTCCATCGCACGCTGGGCGGCGAGATCGACATCGAGACCCGCCTCGCGCCGGCGCTCGGGCGCACCAGCATCGACCGCAGCCAGTTCGAGTCGGCCCTCGTCAATCTCTGCGTCAACGCCCGCGACGCCATGCCGGGCGGCGGCCGCCTCACCATCGAGACCGCCAACGTCACCTTCGCCGAGGGCGACGGCAGCGACGTCGCGCCCGGCGACTACGTCATGCTGGCAGTGACCGACAACGGCAGCGGCATGGCCGCCGATGTGGTGACGCGCGCTTTCGATCCCTTCTTCACCACCAAGGATGTGGGCAAGGGCAGCGGCCTCGGCCTGTCGATGGTCTACGGCTTCGTGCGCCAGTCGAAGGGCCATGTCGACATCAAGTCTCAGGTCGGCTGGGGCACCACGGTCCGCATCTACCTGCCGCTGGTCGACGGCGAGATCGAGCAGGCTAAGGCAGCGCCCGTCGTCGCCGCGCCGCGCGGCAAGGAGCGCATCCTGGTCGTCGAGGACAACGACGAGGTGCGTGGGCATGTCGAGATCATGCTCTCCGGCCTCGGCTACGAGGTCGTGAGCGCGGCGAGCGGCCGCGAGGCGCTGGGCCTGCTGGACCAGGCCGGCGAGATCGACCTGCTGTTCACCGACGTGGTGATGCCGGGCGGCATGAACGGCCGCGACGTCGCCGAGGCGGCGCGCCGCGCCCGGCCCAACCTCAAGGTTCTGTTCACCTCGGGTTACGCCGAGGGCGCCCTGCAGAACGACGGCCGCCTCGCCAAGGGCGTGCTGCTGCTGGCCAAGCCCTATCGCAAGCGCGACCTCGCGGAGAAGGTGCGCGAGGCCCTGTCGGCTTCGGCCGCTTCCGTCGAGGAGACGCCGGCAGCGTCCCGCCTCGCGCCGGCCGGACACCTGCGGGTGGTCGCATCGCGCTAGAGTGCTTTCGGCTCAGATGGAACCGCTCCAGCGGTTCCATCCGAACGGAAACACGTCATTCGCGATACCTTGCCCGTCGGCTCGCCGCGACCTGACAAAGCATCGCGATGCGTCGGCTGGTGCTGCCGACGCAACGCCGCCATACTTCCGGGATGACGAGTCCTGCCGCCGCGTACCCCGCCGACATAGCCATCGTCGGAGGGGGCGCCAGCGGCGTCCTCCTCGCCGCCCAACTCGCCCGCAAGTCGCGCCTGCGCATAGCCCTCATCGACAAGAGCGGCCGCCCGGGGCTGGGCGTCGCCTATTCGACGCGCTGTCGCGGCCACCTCCTGAACGTGCGCGCCAGCGATATGAGCGCCCTGGACGACGAGCCCGACCATTTCGTGCAATGGCTCGCGAGGGACGGCGGCGGCCTCGGGCGTGCCGACTTCGCGCCGCGTGCCGACTATGGCCGCTATCTCCAGGACCTTCTGGCCGATGCGGTGCATCGCTCCCTCGGGCGGCTCGCGGCCATCGCGGGCGAGGTCGTGGCGGCACGTGAACGGAGCGACGGCGTCGACATCGGCCTCGCTGACGGCACGTCGCTGCGGGCGCGCACCGCGGTCCTGGCGACCGGCCATCGGCCGCCCTCCGAAAGCTTCGGCGCCTATCGCGGCGATCCGTGGCGCGACGAGGCTATCGACGGTCTCGCGGCCGATGCCTCCGTCCTGCTGATCGGCACCAGCCTCACCATGATCGACGTGCTGGTCTCGCTGCTGGAGCGCCGTCATACGGGCCCGATCGTCGCGCTGTCGCGCCGGGGCCTCGTGCCGCACAGCCATCCGCCGAGGCCGATCCGCTCGGCCGAGATCGAGATACGGGAGTTCTTCGCGGGTCCACTCTCGCAGCGCGCGGCCCGCTTCCGCTCCATCGTGCGCAGCGGCCTGGGCTGGCCCGGGTTGATGCAACTCCTGCGACCGCACAACAACGAGCTGTGGCACGGGCTCGACCTGGACCAGCGCCGTCGCTTCCTGCGCCACCTCAGGCCGTGGTGGGACATCCATCGCCACCGCGTCGCGCCGCACATCGGCGAGATCGTCAGGGACGCCCGCGCGCGCGACCAGCTCACGATCCTGGCGGCGAAGGCCGAGATCGGCCGCACCACCGAGAGCACCGTCGAGGTCGCCATCACCCGGCGCGGAACGTCGACGGCCGAGCAACGCACCTTCGACCGCGTGGTCGATTGCCGCGGCCCGCGCAACGAGGTCGACGAGCGCCTGCCGCTGCATGCACAGATGGTCGGCGACGGCCTGCTGCGTTCGGACATCCTGGACCAAGGCCTCGATGTGAGCCTCGGCGAGGCGCTGATCGGTCGCGACGGCACACCGTCACGCCGGCTGTTCGCCCTCGGGCCACCTACACGGGGCCGCTACACCGAGATCGTGGCGATCCCCGACATCCGCATCCAGGCCGCCGCCGTGGCCGACGGGCTCGTGGCTGGCCTTGCGGGTGGGCCGGCCGCATAATCGGTCCATGGCACGCGCCAAGGCCGCCGCAAAGCCTGCGGCAAAGACCTCCCTTCACCTCCGTCTCGACTTCGGCGGCGGCCGCTCGCTAGGCCCCGGCAAGATCCGCCTGCTCGAGCTGATCGAGGAGACCGGCTCGATCTCCGCGGCCGGCCGTGCCCTCGAGATGTCGTATAGACAGGCCTGGCTGCTGGTCGACGAGCTCAACCACATGTTCGCCGAACCGGTGATCGTCGCACAGACAGGTGGCGGCGGCGGCGGCGGCACTATCGTCACCAAGACCGGCAACGATGTCGTCCGCCTCTATCGCGACATGGAGTGGCGCGCCTACGACGCGTCCAGCACCGAGCTGCGCGCCCTCTCACGGCTGCTCGGCGCTACTTCAGCACGCTGAAGCCCTGCTTCTCGAAGAACGACCTGGCCTTCGGCGACTTCAGGAAGTCGACGAACGCCTGCGCGTCGGGATTGGTCGATGTCGAGAGCAGCGCCATCGGATAGACGATCGGCGGGTGCGTGCCGTCGGGGAAGAGGCCGACGATGCGAACGTTGGGATCTGAAGCCGCATCCGTCCGGTAGACGATCCCGAGCGGCGCCTCGCCGCGCGAGACGAGCGTAAGGGCCATGCGGACATTCTCGGCCTGCGCCAGCCGGTCGGCGACCGACCGCCAGACGCCGAGCGCCTCGAGCGCGGCCTTGCCGTACCTGCCCGCCGGTACCGCATCGACGTTGCCCATTGCCAGCCGGCCGTCACCCAAGGCGGTGCGCAGGCCGAAGCCCTTCTCGATTTTCAGATCGATCTTCGAATTTCCGGGCGCCACCAGCACGAGCTGGTTGCCGACGAAGTCCGACCGGCTGGGCGCGTTGATCAGCTTGCGCTCGGCGACATGGTCCATCCATGGAACATCCGCGGAGATGAAGATGTCGGCCGGGATGCCGGCCTCGATCTGGCGGGCGAGCGCCGGGCTTGCAGCGTAGGAGATCTTGGCCGTCTTGCCCGTCTCCTTCGTCCACGTCGCGGAGGCCTCGTCCAATGCGTTCTTGAGGCTCGCGGCGGCCAGCACGACGACATCCTTCGATTGAGCCGGGGCCGGTGACAGTGCCGCCGCCAAAGCCACCGCCAGGCCGGCTGCCTTCAGTATTCCGGGCATACAGACTCTCCGTGCGCGATATATTCAGTCGGATATATCGCGCACGGAGTGCTGGCAAGCCGGAACTAGCGCTTGTCCGCCCCCGTGCGGGTGAACAGCGGAGTCGCCGAGGCCTCGGGCGCGCCCTCACCCACCCTGAGGTTGTTCTGCACGTGCTTCACCCCCGACAGGCCCTCCGCCAGTTCCTCGGCGTGGCGGCGCGCGGCGCGGCTCTCGATCCTGCCGTTGAGCGTGACCTCACCATTCTTGACCGAGACCTCGATCTCCCGGGCGTCGATGTGCGGGTCGTCGGTCAGCCAGTCGCAGACATCCTCGCGGATACGGTCGTCGGATCGCAGGTATCCTTTGGGCCCGCGGCCGCGATGACCACGATCGCTGAGGCGGTCGGCGTAGCCGCCGGCGCCGCGATAGCCGTGGCCGACACGCCAGCCGTAGCCCTCCTCCTCTGGCCAATGCTCACGATCGTCCTGTCTACCGCCGAACCATGACGACGGGTGGCGCCAGGCCTCGCGGTCGCGCTCACGGATGCCGTCATGGTCGTGGCGTCCGTAGTCGCCTGGATAGGGCCGGTTGCCGTAGGGCTGGTCGGCTTCGTGGCGGAAATACTCCCGGCGGCCGTAGTCGCCGCCGCCATAGCCGCTGTTGTATCGGTCGCGACCGCGATAGCGCCGGTCGGGATCGTAGTAGGTGTACTCGCGCTCGTAGCCGGGTGCCTCGTCGGCCGGATGTCCATAGAGACCGTGCTCGCGCAGTTCCCCGCGGCGGCTATCGTCGCCCTGCTCCGAGCCGCTGTAGCGACCATAAGCATAACGCATGTCGCGGCGGTCCTTGTCGTGGCGTGCCATTCGCTCCTCCATTCGATCTCGAATCTCAAAGGAGCAATGGCGGGTCAGGACGTTGGTTGCGTCCCCTCTTGATTTCCTATCCGTCCCTGCCTATATTCCTGCTATGGATTCCAGGTGGAAAGGGATTTGTTTCATTTTCGGTAGGAAGCCGGGGCGGCAAAAGTCGCAGATCGCGCGGCACGCCGAGTCGCAGGCCGGAGGGGAATTTCCGAGCTTTTTCAGGAGGCTGCCCGGCGGCGTCCGGGCGGCAAACGACACAACCTCGAAACGTCTCGTGTCGCGCCGCGACTCCGCTCAGGCGGCGTAGCGGCTCTCGGTGAGCGCCGGCCACATCGCGTCCTTCCCCGCCTTGGCGAAGGACTGGCCGATCTTCTCGCCCCAGAAGCTCTCGCTGCCGAAGTCGCGGCGCCACACCCAGAGACGGCGGGTGTAGTGATGCAGGATATGCTCGTGGGTGAAGCCCATGGCGCCCATCGACTGGTGGGCGATGGCCGAGATGCGGTGGGCGAAGTCCGAGCACTGGGTCTTGGCGGCGGCGATCGAGAAGCTGCCGCCGTCGGCGAGCCCGCCTTCGTCGGCATCGCGCGAGGCGGCCTCGGCCGAGGCGATGGTGGCGGCGGCATAGCTCGCGAGCTCGGCCAGCATGTGCTGGATCGCCTGGAAGGTCGAGATCGGGCGGCCGAACTGAACGCGCTGCTTGCAGTATTCGGTCGCGGTGACGAGAATCTTGTCGGCCGCACCCGCCATCTGCATGGCGCGCGCGAGCGCTGCAAGTTCGAGCGCGCGGTCGGCGCTCACGGCGGAGGATGCGGAGAACTCGAGCGCCGCGCCGTCGAAGCTCACCGTGCCGTAGGGCTCGCCGGCATGGCTCGGCGTGTCGTCGATCGCGGCGTTGTCGCGGCTGACCACGACGAGCGTCGACTTGGCCCCCGCGGTCACGACGGAGACGAAGCGGTCGGCGACGCCGGCGAAGGGCACGCGCTCGACCTTGCCGGAGAGGCGGTTGTTCTGGAGCGTCAGGTTGCCCAAGGCGAGCGTGGATGGTCCGGTCGCGGGCTTGCCGCCCGCCGCGGCGATCAGGAGGTTGGCCAGCGCGGTCTCGGCGAGCGGCACCGGCACGGCGTGCTCGCCCGCGACGCGCAGCAGCGCCATCAGGTCGGCGAGCGTGCCGCCCGCCCCTTCCTGCGCTTCCGGCACGGCGATCAGCGGCAGGCCCATCTCCTCGATCTCCTTCCAGAGATCCTTGGGCCACACGCCTTTCTCGACGGCGTTGACGACGTCCTTGCCGCTCAGCTCGGTGAAGAAGCGGCCGGCGGTCTC
>CAYRBQ010000056.1:9249-12598 GCA_964422305.1 uncultured Reyranella sp.
CCCAGGCCGCGGGCGACGATGCCGCGCAGGACCTGGGTGGTGCCGCCCTGGATGGTGTAGCTCGGCGCCATCATCGTGGCGTACTGGGCGATATCGAGGAAGTCGGCGAGATCCGCCTCGGTGGTGGCGTCGGACTCCGCCAAGGTGCGGGCGATCTCCGGCATGTCCTGCTGGTAGATCGTGCCGAGATCCTTCACCAGCGAGGCCTCGATGGCGGGCGACTTGCCACCCTGCATCATGCCGGCGACGGCCGTCGACATCTGGCGCAGGGTCCAGAGCCGCGCGATCAGGCGGCCGAGGATGGCGCTGGCACGCTTGGCCGGCTGCCGGCCCAGCACGCGCACCAGCTCGCGCAGCACGTAGATGTTCTGCATGAAGCGCTCGGGGCCGGAGCGCTCGAAGGCGAGCTCGCTCGTGACCTGCAGCCAGCCGTCGCCCTCGTTGCCGATCAGGCAATCCTCGGGGATGAAGGCGTCGGAGAAGGTGACCTCGTTCCAGTCGTGGCGGCCGGCGAGGTTGATGATCGGCCGGATGGTGACGCCCGGCGTCTTGAGATCGACCAGGAGCTGGCTCAGCCCCTTGTGACGGTCGCCGTGCTGGCCGGAGGTGCGGACCAGGGTGATGCAGTAGTGGTTGCGGTGGGCGCCCGAGGTCCAGACCTTGGTGCCGTTGACCCTGAAACCGCCCGGCACCGGCTCGGCCCTCGTGCGCACCGAGGCGAGGTCGGAGCCCGAGTCGGGCTCGCTCATGCCGATCGAGAAGTAGCACTCGCCACGTGCGATGCGCGGCAGGATCGCCTGACGCTGCTGCTCGGTGCCGAACTTCAGCAGCAGCGGTCCCGACTGGCGGTCGGCCACCCAGTGCGAGCCCGCGGGCGCGCTGTTGCCCAACAGCTCTTCCGTCACGACGTAGCGGTCGAGGAAGGTGCGCTCGGCGCCGCCATACTGCTTCGGCCAGGTGATGCCGAGCCAGCCCTTGGCGCCCAGCGCCCGGCTGAACTCGGGCGACGGCGTGTTCCAGCTCGCGAACCGATCCTCGGTCTGGATCCGGGGCAGCGTCTCCTTCAGGAAGGCGCGGACCTCGCCCCGCAGCGCCTCGGCCTCGGGCGGCAGATGGAACGGCGGAAACTCGAGCTTGGGGATGGACATCGTCATCTCGGCGGTTGGATGCCCCTTCTCTGTCGGCTAATCCTGTGGCGCGCAACCCGGGAGTTTCGAGGGACGAATGCCTCGCCGTCTGCCACGCCTGCCGCCGCTTCTCGCGGAATTCGACGACGACGAACGCGACGCCGTCCTCGCCGCCAACCGCGCTTTCTACCGCGCCTTCAACGACCGCGACGCCGCCGCGATGGACCGGGTCTGGGCACCGACCGGCTCGGTGATCTGCCTGCATCCCGGGCGGGCCGCGCTGCACGACCGCGCCGAGATCATGGCGAGCTGGCGCGCCATCATGAAGCACCCCGAGGCACCGCGCGTGCGCTGCGCGGAGGAATGGGTCGTCGGCCGGCCGGGCCTCGCCCTCGTGATCTGCCGCGAGATCCTGCCCGGCGGGCAGCTCATGGCCTCGAACCTCTATGTTCGCCTGAGCGACGGCTGGCACATGGCGAGCCATCATTCCGGACCGGTCCCGCCGGTGGCGACCGAACGTGCGGCGCCGGCGTCGACGGCGGTGCCGACGCGCGACCGGCGCAAGCTCCATTAGTCGATGAGACCACCCGCGCGGAGAAACGGTCTGAGCTTCGCGTAGGGGATTTCGACCGTGTACGGCCCCGCCGCATAGGGCCCGACATCGTACTGATTGAAGTAGACCTGCAGCCGTCCCGCCTGCCAGCAGTAGCGGTCGTCCTCGCGCAGCATCTCGCCGAGCTTGGCAGGCTGCAGCGCATCCTCGAATCCCGGGTTCTCCTTGAACTGTCGCGTGAGGTCGCCGGTCACCAGTGCCAGCAACTCCCTGTGCCACCGGTCGCCTGCAGCGAAGACCTGGGCCGCCGGCACGAAGCGACCGCCGCGCAGTTCGACCAGCGCACAGGTCACGCTGCCGTAGCCGTGCGCACCGCCGGTGTAGGCCCAGAAGCTCGACTGAACCATGATCGCCTCGGGGCCGGGTCGATCCAGCGCATAGCCGCCTTCGGCCGACCATTCCTGCTCCCGGTCGGCACCGGCGTCGGGCGTGGGCGTCGCTTCCTTGGCGCCGTTGGCTGCCGCATCGGCATAGGCCTTGTTCACTGCGGAGAAGTTCGCGGTCGTGCCCGCGAAGCGCGGATAGCTGACGTCGATCGAGTAGCTGATCTTGCCGACCTTGCCCTTCTTCTCGATCCACTGCGCTTCGACGAAGGGATAGCTGCCGGTGCCCGACGCCTTGAAGTCGGCAATGCGCTCGCCATAGCGCCGCTTGAGGCAGATCGACATCGCATCGGCATCGCCTCTGGTGCAGCCGCGGTTGCGGTTGGAGATCCAGGCGAGCTGCCCCTTCTGCAGGCTCTCCTTCGCCGGTCCCGCGAGGCGGCCGAGCAGCGCCGCATAGAGCTGCGACAGCTCGCGATCGGCCTTGGCGAGATCGGCGTCCTTGCAAACCTCGCGCTCGACGGCATTGGAGGCCCTGGCGCAATCGAAGCTCGGACCGCCCTGCGCTGCCGCGGCCAGCGGCAGAAGAACGACCGAAGCGGCGATCGCGATGGCTCTCACCATCGCCTCCATGCCTTGAGGCGGCGCACCGCCTCTTCCATCTCCGCCGTCGAGCCGGCGAACGAGATGCGCAAGGTGCCGGCGCCGCGTGCCCGGTCGAAGTCCACGCCGGGCGTCGTCGCGACGCCCGCCTCGCGCAGCATTCGGCTGCAGAAGTCGCGGCTGTCGTTGGTGAGGTGCGAGACGTCGGCATAGAGGTAGAACGCGCCCTCGGCCGGCGTCAGGCGGTCGAGCCCGGCGCCGGGAAGGCCCGCCATCAGCAGGTCGCGATTGGTGCGATAGCGCTTCACGTGCCCGTCGAGCTCGTCGCGGCATTCGAAGGCCGCAAGTGCTGCGTGCTGGCTGAGCGTCGGCACCGAGATGAAGAAGTTCTGGGTCAGGCGCTCGATCGGCCGCACCAAGTCGGTCGGCACCACCAGCCAGCCAACGCGCCAACCGGTCATCGAGAAATACTTAGAGAAGCTGTTGACCACGATGGCGTTGTCGGAAACCTCGACCGCCGAGACGGTGTCTCCCTCGTAGACGATGCCGTGATAGATCTCGTCGGAGATCAGCCGCACGCCCTTGCGGTCGCACCATGCTGCCAGCGCCGTCATCTCGCCGTGACCGACCATCGTGCCGGTGGGATTTGACGGGCTCGCCACGATCAGGCCGTCGATGCGGCC
>CAYRBQ010000057.1:0-12514 GCA_964422305.1 uncultured Reyranella sp.
CCCTCGCAGCCGGTGATCTGCCCGGCGAAACGCAGCCGCGGCAACGCCTTCAGCCGCAGGGTGCCGTCGAGCAGGCGCGGGCTGTTCAGGAAGGTGTTGCGATGCAGCCCGCCCAGCCGGGCGAACTCGGCGTTCTGCAGGCCCGGGATGGTGCGGAAGATGCGCGTCTGCTCGCCGTGCTTCAGCTTGGTCTGGAAGCCCACGATGTTCCACAAGGTGCCGAGCGCGTTGTCCTGGCGCAGTTGCACCACTGCCCACGGCCGGTGGCCGGTGCGCGGGTCGCGCAGGCCGACCGGCTTCATCGGCCCGAAGCGCAGGCTCTGCGGGCCCGTCGAGGCGATGACCTCGATCGGCTGGCAGCCCTGGAAGTAGGGCGTGCTCGCCTCCCACTCCTTGAACTCGGTCTTGTCGCCCGCCAGCAGGGCGGCGACGAACGCCTCGTACTGGGGCTTGTCCATCGGGCAGTTGTAGTAGTCGGCGCCATCTCCTCCGGGGCCGGCCTTGTCGTAGCGCGACTGCTTCCAGGCGATCGACTGGTCGATGCTCTCGTGATGCACGATCGGGGCGATGGCGTCGAAGAAGGCGAGGGACTCCTCGCCGGTCAGCTTTCCGATCGCGTCGGCCAGCGCCGGCGAGGTGAGGGGGCCGGTGGCGACGATGACGCTGTCCCAGTCCTCCGGCGGCAGGCCCGCGACCTCGCCGCGCTCCAGCGTCACCAGCGGATGGGCGAGCAGCGCTTCCTGCACCGCCGCCGAGAAACCGTGCCGGTCGACCGCGAGCGCGCCGCCGGCCGGCAGCTTGTGGGCGTCGGCCGCGCGCATGATCAGCGAGCCCGCACGGCGCATCTCCTCGTGGATCACGCCGACGGCGTTGTTCTCGGCATCGTCGGAGCGGAAGGAATTTGAGCAGACCAGCTCGGCCAGCGAGTCCGTGACGTGCGCCTCGGTCCCGCGCACCGGCCGCATCTCGTGCAGCACCACGGGCACGCCCGCCGAGGCGAGCTGCCACGCCGCCTCGCTGCCTGCGAGGCCGCCGCCGACGATGTGAACGGGCTTGGCGCTTGACGTCATGTGGCTCCAGCAGGTTTCTGTCATCCTGAGCGCAGCGAAGGATCTAACGAGAGCAACGCAGCGCTTCGATCGACCCGCTAGGTCCTTCGCTGCGCTCAGGACGACAACGCGTATAAATGGGAGAAGGCCACATGGCGATCAAGTTTCACAATCCCCCCGCGGTCCCCGTGGCCGGCAAATACAGCCTCGGTGCCGAGATTCCGCCGGGTGCGCGCATCCTCCAGGTCTCGGGCCAGGTCGGCACCGACTCCAGGGGCAGGCTGCAGCCGACCTTCGAGAAACAGGCGACCCAGGTCTGGAAGAACATCGCCCAGGTCCTGAAGTCGGCCGGCATGGGCTACAAGGACATCGTGAAGGTCACCGTCTTCCTGACCGACAGCCGCTACATCGGCCCCTATCGGACGGTGCGCGACCAGTTCATCAAGGACATGCCCTATCCGGCCTCGACCCTGCTGGTCGTGGCAGGGCTGGCCGATCCGAACATGTTCGTTGAGGTCGAGGTCGTCGCTGCGAAATAGGCTTGCGTCGCCGCTTGCGGCCTGAAAGCGTGCCTCCCGATCAAAGGGAGGTACGCTTGGCCAAGTTCCACAATCCGAAGTCTGTCGCGCTCACCGGCAAATACAGCCTGGGCGTCGAGGTGCCGCCCGACGCGCGGCTCCTCTTCCTTGCGGGCCAGGTCGGCTACGACGCCAAGGGCAGGCTCGCGCCGGGCATCGAGAAGCAGTGCGAGCTCACCTGGAAGAACATCGGCAACATCCTGAAGAGCGCCGGCATGGGCTACGGCAACATCGTGCGGGCCACCGGCTTCATCACCGACTCGCGCTTCATCGCGCCCTACCGCGAGGCCCGCGCGAAGTTCCTGAAGGAGCCGTTCCCCGCCGCGACCCTGATCGTCGTCTCGGGCCTCGCCGATCCCGGCATGTTCGTCGAGATCGAAATCGTCGCCGCCAAGTAGAGGTCGCCCTCTTCCCCTTCGTGGAGTCCACGAAGGGGAAGTGCCCTCGTCATACGAGGGCGATGGGGTTCAATACCCCCTCCGCCGCGTGTGACGCAGCACCTCCCCCGAGACGGGGGAGGAAAGAGATCCGATCCAGTCGAACACCCTAATTCGTCTGCGGTACCCCGCGCGCCCGCATCAGCATGCCGGCCGCGCGGAATGCGCTGTCCTTGCGGATCGCCTCGGCGACGTCGGCGGCGCCGCTCGGATTGCTGACGGCGATCAGCTTCGCCGTCTCCATCTCGCAGGTGGCGGCGACGATGCGCGCCACGGTCTCGGGATCGGCCTGGTCGTTCACGAACGGCTGGACGTTGCGCTTCAGGCAGGCGTCGCGCGCGGCGTAGAGCTTGCCGGTCTCGGCGACCTGGCGCGGATATTCATATTCCGAGTTCACCGAATAGCTCTGGCCCGAGCAGGCTGCGAGCAGGAGGGCGGATACGACGACGATCGGCGGACGGTTCATGTCTCTCCCGTGTGCTGCGAGCGCCGAGGAGAGCGGGGCAATGCGGCCACTCTTCGGCATGACCGGACGACATCCTGCCGCAGCCGGTCACGAATACGGGACGGCTGATCGACCTGTCTTCAAAATCGGGTGATCGTCGCCGCGAGTTCCGTCACACTCCCCGCGCAATGACCGACTCCCTCAAGGTGGGCCTGGCCCAGCTCAACCCCAAGGTCGGCGACGTCGCCGGCAATCTCGCCAGGGTGCGGGCGGCGCGCGCCGAGGCGAAAGCACAGGGCGCCGACCTGGTGCTGTTCCCCGAGCTGGTGCTGGCGGGCTACTTCCCCGAGGATCTGGTGCTGAAGCCCGCCTTCCAGGAGCGCTGCCGCGAGGCCGTCGAGGCGCTGCGCGCCGACACCGCCGACGGCGGTCCGGCGCTGTTCGTCACCACGCCGTGGGTGGAGGAGGGCAAGCTCTACAACGCCATCGTCGCGCTCGACAAAGGCGAGATCGTCGGCAAGCGCTTCAAGGTCGACCTGCCGAACTACGGCGTGTTCGACGACAAGCGCGTCTTCGCCGCCGGCCCCATGCCGGGGCCGTTGGTGTTCCGCGGCGTGCGCATCGGCGTGCCGATCTGCGAGGACGTGTGGACCCCCGACGTCGTGGAATGCATCTCCGAGACCGGCGGCGAGATGCTGCTGGTGCCCAACGCCTCGCCCTACGAGGTCGGCAAGACCGACATCCGGGTGCAACTCGGCGTCAAGCGCGTGGTCGAGAGCGGCCTGCCGTTCGTCTATCTCAACCAGGTCGGCGGCCAGGACGAGGTCGTCTACGACGGCGGCTCCTTCGCGCTGGGCGCCGATCGCGCGCTCAAGGCCAAGCTCGCCTCCTTTGCCGAGCAGGTGACGACGGTGGAGTTTCGTCGCAACGGGAAGGGCTGGGAGATCGAGCAAGGTCCGATCGCGCCGGAGCTGAGCGACATCGAGTCGATCTACCAGGCGATGGTGCTGGGCCTGCGCGACTACGTGAACAAGACCGGCTTCCCCTCGGTCGTCATCGGCCTGTCGGGCGGCGTCGATTCGGCGATTACCGCCGCGGTCGCGGCCGATGCACTCGGCCCCGAGCGCGTGCACGCCATCATGATGCCGTCGCCCTACACCAGCCGGAACTCGCTGGAGGACGCCGAGGCCTGCGCGAAGGCGTTGGGCATCCGCTACGACATCGTGAACATCGGCCCGGCGATGGAAGCGTTCCGCACCATGCTGACGCCGCTGTTCGGCAACAGGGCCGAGGACGTCACCGAGGAGAACATCCAGGCACGCGCCCGCGGCGTGGCGCTGATGGCCGTGTCCAACAAGCTCGGCGGCATGGTCGTCACCACCGGCAACAAGTCGGAGATGGCGGTGGGCTACGCCACGCTCTACGGCGACATGAACGGCGGCTTCAACGTGCTCAAGGACGTCTACAAGACCACGGTGTTCGAGCTCTGCCGCTGGAGGAATGCGCACCTGCCGGTGGGCGCGATGGGCCGCCCGGGAGTCGTGATCCCGCCGCGCATCATCGACAAGCCGCCCTCGGCCGAGCTGCGGCCCGACCAGAAGGACTCCGATTCGCTGCCGCCCTATCCGGTGCTCGACGCCATTCTGAAGGGCCTGATCGAGCGCGACCTCGACACCGCGGCGCTGGCGAAGGAGGGCCACGATCCCAAGGTCGTGGATCGCATCTGGCGCCTGCTCGAGAACGCCGAATACAAGCGCCGGCAAGCCCCGCCCGGCGTGAAGATCACCTCGCGCAACGTGAGCAAGGAACGGCGCTATCCGATCGTCAACGGATTCAGGGGTTAGGCCGAGCCGCAGGCTCGGCCAGGGAGCGACAGAACATTG
The DNA here is from genome assembly GCA_964422305.1 of uncultured Reyranella sp. Classification (GTDB taxonomy): domain Bacteria; phylum Pseudomonadota; class Alphaproteobacteria; order Reyranellales; family Reyranellaceae; genus Reyranella. Next base: position 4,393 of record CAYRBQ010000057.1, read on the forward strand.
CGTAGCAATGTTCGAGAGCGTCGATCGGTGGTGCCCTAACCCCGCCGTCGCCGTCTCTTCTTCGGCCCGACCTTCGGCTGGCGCTCGATATAGGCCACCGCATCGCCGACCGTCAGGAGCTGCTTGGCCTCGGCGTCCGAGATCTGGATGTGAAACGCATCCTCGAACGCCATCGCCAGCTCGACCGTGTCGAGGCTGTCGGCGCCGAGATCTTCGGCGAACCGTGACTGTTCGGTGATGGGCCCGCGCGCCGAGCCGAGATGCTCGTCGACGATCTTCTTCACGCGCTCCAGGGTCTCGGTCATGGCTTACCTTCGAAGGTCACCATGGCTGAACGATGGCGCCCTCGGACGGGTTGCCTCAGTGAACGATCACGTTGAAGCCTTCATCGGCGGTCGGTGCGACGAAGTACTTCGTGAACAGGTCGAACTCGGCATCGCTCGCCTGGTAGGGATGGTCGCCCGCTGCGTTGCGCGCACGCAGTCGCTGCCGGCAGGTCTCGTCCGGCAGGTCGAGGAAGTGCAGCTCGTGCGCCGCGCCCGACTCGTCGATCAAGGTCCGCATCCATTGCCGCACGGCGATCGTGTTGGCCTGGAAGTCGAGCACGACGGACACGCCGGCCTTGAGCAGCGCCACGACATGCGGCGCCATGGCCCGGCGCAGGCGGTTCGAGTATCGGCCGTAATCCTCGATGGTCCTGATCTCGTCGGGAAACAGCGTCGAGTTCCAGTGATCCTCGCCGATCAGCACGGTCAGTGGCCGCGCCGCCAGCTTCTTCGCCAGGGTCGACTTCCCGGCAGCGATCTTTCCGCAGATGAGGTAGAGGGTGGGCATAGTGCGAGAGTGGCGATGCGGAGCGGAGAAGTGAACGACGAAATCGGCAGGCTGGCGACGCGGGAGTACGAGGCGACCTTGCCGGCGGGCGAGACGGGCAGGCTGGCCTTCGCCCTTTGCGATCTCGCGCGGGACAATCCACTCGCCGCGCACGCCCGCCGCCGCAAGGCCGTGGCCTTCGGCCTGCTGAGCTTCGGGGGTTTCGCCGACGCTCCGCGCGGCACCCTGCTCTGGGTACGGACGAAGGACGGGCTGGAGATGACCTCGGCCGACGGCGACGATCAGCCGGGCCCCGAATTGCAGCGCCTGGTCGCGCGCCACTTCATCATCTTCTTCGACGAGGTGAGGGACGTGGCGCCCGAGCTGTCGTCGCTGCCGTTCCACCTGAAAGACGGATCATGATCTCCCGGACCGCGAGCGTCCCGCGCGCTCCGGCGCATTCAGATGCGCCTCCCGAGCGCGCGGGACGCGCGCGGTCCAAATGAGCATGATTGGAGAGAGACAGACATGCTGATCGTCCAGATCACCGACACGCACCTCAAGGGCGAGGGCGAGCTGCTCTACGGCCGCATCGACACGGCGGCCTACCTCGAGCGCGCCGTCGCGCACGTGAACGCGCTCGATCCGCGGCCCGACATCGCGCTGGTGACCGGCGACCTCGTCGAAGGCGGCAAGGCCACCGAATACGCCAACCTGCGCCGCGTGCTCGCGCCGCTCGCGATGCCCTTCTACCTGATCCCCGGCAACCACGACGCGCGAGACGCGCTGCGCGAGGCGTTCCCCGACCACGCCTACCTGCCGAAGGCCGGCTTCCTGCAGTATGTGATCGAGGGCCTGCCGCTCCGTCTGGTCGCGCTCGACACGCTGGTGCCGGGCAAGAACTGGGGCGTGCTGTGCGACGAGCGGCTCGACTGGCTCGACGCGCGGCTCGGCGAATGCCACCGGCCGACGCTCCTCTTCATGCACCACCCGCCGTTCGACGTCGGGATCGAAGCGATGGACGGGATGCGCCTCAACGAGGGCGAGGAACGGCTGGCCGGGATCGTGCGCGCCCACGGCAACGTCGAGCGCGTGCTGTGCGGCCACGTCCACCGCCCGATCCAGGTGCGCTGGGCCGGCACCATGGCCTCGATCGCGCCCAGCACCGCCCATCAGGTCCTGCTCGACCTGCGCGACGGCGCGAAACTCGCGCTCACCATGGATCCGCCCGGCGTCGCGCTTCACCTGTGGAAGCCGACAACCGGTCTCGTCACCCATACGAGCTACGTCGCCGCCCGCGAGGGGCCGCGCCCTGCCGCCTGAATGAGTGTTCACATTTTGTTCCTCGCGGGATTTGCAGGTTCGGCAGGAATAGGGTAAGAAACGGACTATAGTCGCGGGACGTCTGGCCCGCGGCTCCCACGCCCGCCCGGCCCTCTCGATGAGGCCGCCGAGGCGGGCTTTTTCATGCCTGGAGACTCCCTATGGCATCGATACGTATTTCAGGTCCGCCGGAGGCGGAGCCCGCGGCGGAGCCGCGGCCCGCCGATGAAGTGACGATCCGCGCCGACGAGATGTTCGCGCGCCGTCTCGACACCGAGTTCGCGGCCGGCGTCCGGACCCTGCTGCACGATCCCGAGACCGGTCTGTCTTCGCTCAGTGGCGAAGCGGCCCTCGAAGCCATCGCCGGCATCTACCTGGCGCTGGAGAAGTTGAGACAGCGCACACTCGACGGCGCGATGGGACCGCGGCAGCGCGGCCTGGTCGAGCCGGCGATGAACACCCGTCTCGATTGGGCGGCCGGCACGATCGGCCGCCTGGCCGAGCGTGCGACCGTGCAGGTCGACGACCAGAGCGTGGCCGAGCGGCTGGTGGGGCTGGGCCAGGACGCGGCGGCATCGTGGGACGATCCCGCGCATTTGCGGACGCTCGGCCGTGCCGCCGTGAGCGAGCTGCGCTGGCAGGGCGAGCGCCGCGGCTGGGACGCGACAGAGATCGACGCTCGTGCACGGGCCGGCCTCTCCGACCTCTACGCCGGCGCGGTCGAGGCCGCCATCGGTAGGGATGTCGATGGTGCCGCCAGCCTGCTGGCGCATGCGCGCGAGGCGATCGATACGGAACGACTGGAAACCATCGACCGTCGCTTGGCCCGTGCCCGCGAGGACGGCTTCCTGCGCGAGGTCGATGCGGCGCTTCTGGCGCTGCCGCTCGATCCTGCGGCGCCGCCCGCGCTCGACGCCTTCAACGCACGCATCGCTGAGCTGACACCGGAGGATTCGACCGACGGAGTGCGTGGACGCCTCAACGAGCTGGCGTCACACGCCCAGCGCCGGGCCGAGCGCCAATGGAACCGGCGACAGGCCGAGGCCGGTGTCGCGGCGCTCGACTGGCTGAACAAGAACCCCGACCTGTCCTCGCTGTTCTTGCCCGAGAAAGTGCAGGCGTGGCTGTCGCCCGATCAATTCGACGGGCTGAAGACGCTGGAGCAGCGGGACCGTCTCGTCACCGATCCCGATCTGTTCGAGCGCCTCGACCGACAGATGGTCTACGAGCCAGAGGTCTTCGCTACGCTCGATCTCAATCGCCATCGCCTGTCGCTCGGCGACGCGGATTACGAACGCTTCGCAGCCGTGAAGAAAGTGATCGCCGAGGGTGCGCCCGATCCCGCCTTCGCACGCCATCGACAGGCGCGGATCGGTGTCGACCGTGCGCTTCAGGAACGAGGCATCGACGTCGAGAGCTTCGATGCGGCGGACATTCGCGCCGAGATGCGCGATCTCCTCGACGGCTTCGAGACCGTCGAGGGCCGTCCTGCGGCCGGTGCCGACATCGACTCTACAACGGTCCAAAGCGTCAACCTGCTTGGATCGAACAATCCGCATGTTATTCCGGTCGCCGCTGGCGACCTCAAGTGCACCGGCGGTAGCTGCAGGAGCGGTGGAAGTTACGGCACGACGGGTGCCTACCATATGGGTGGGAAGAGTTTGTGCCGAAGCTGTGCAGTTAAGAAGCTGGGGATGGAGAACAGCCCTGCGGATGAATTGATGAAGGCGCTGGAGCAGTTCGAGAAGCGCTAAAGAAGCGTTGCTTGAGAATACAACTTTAGCGTGCTGTACTGATGCCTGTTCGCGCCTTACGGTCCTCCGATGAACAACGACAGAGTTGCGCTTGACAAGCTTCGGGGAGGCGACTTGTTCCACGCCAGGTATCCAAAGGGACCTGTCGTCATCGCGCTTGTGCTGGACGTAACGCCAACTTGCATCAGGGGCAGAGACATCACGCGACAGGAAATTCTCGTGATCGACCGCAAGACTGGTATGTCGATACCGACTGAGGGTGATCCATGCACGGTGTTTTCGACGGAGCAACTGCCAGCCGACTTACATGAGGCCATCCTTGGGCTCGATCGGAAGTACGGATCGGGCCGCGAACTGACAGATGAGGAATGGAAGTTGACCATGGCCGAACGGAAGGCGTTGATCTTCGTAGAGCGTTGATCGGCTGACGGTGTGCGGCTTTGACTCAAGGTGCGGTCCTGACCGTGCCCGAACCACCACGACGGCGGACCCAACCGACCGCACGAGTCTCCTAACCCTTCGGGGCTGGAGATGTCCCCGGAACGGGTACCGTTCCCTTGTCGAGTGAAAGTCGAAAAGACCGGCGACCCCCACTCATGGGCATACGCCGGCCCGAGGTGCGAACTGCGACAACTGCTACAAAGCGGTACGTCGCGGTGTAGCACTCGAAAATCAGAAAGACCGCGCAAACACTGCATCGAAGCCCTGTCGCCTCAGCGTCGGGAGGGCGGTGAGGCTGTAGCGCGGCGACGAGGGGACCAGCACGGCCGCCATCGCCATGTTCATGCTGATGGGGTGCTAGTCCTTCACCGCCGGCAGCACGACCTGGTTGAGGATTGCCTGCGGGATGATGCCTTGCAGGGCGTCGCGATAGTGGGCCGAGTTGACCATCAGCACGAGGTCGAGGCTCGGCACGACGAACAGCCGCTGGCCGCCGAAGCCGAAGCCCGCGATCCAGTCGATCTCGCGGCCGGCGATCAGGCTGCGGCCCAGCCACCACTGGTAGCCGTAGAAGTAGATGCCGCCGCCATTGATGTGGGCCTTCACCGACTCGGCGGCCCAGCCCTTGGGCAGCACCTGCTTGCCGTTCCATCGGCCGTCGGAGAGCAGAAGCTGGCCCAGCTTGGCGGTGTCACGTGGCCTGAGCCGCAGGCCGGAGGCGGCGGCTATCTCGCCGCTCGCCCGCATGGCGATCCATTGGGAGTCGGTGATGTCGAGCGGGCCGAACAGCTTGTCGCGGGCGTAGAAGAAGATGTTCCTGCCGTATTGCTTGGCGACCGCGGCGGCAAGCAGGTGGGTGTTGCCGCCGTTGTAGTTGTAGACCTGGCCCGGCGCCGAGGAGAGCGGCTGCTCCAGCACGTAGCGCACGGGATCGGTCGAGGCGATCAGCTTGCGCTCGCTGTTCTCCGGGTTCTGGTAGGGGATGTTCTCGTCCCAGGTGAAGCCCGAGGACATGGTGAGAAGGTGGCGGAAGGTGATCCTGCGCTTCTCCGGCGTGGCGAGTTCGGCGAACTCGGGGAAGGCGTCGAACACCGATGAATCGAGCGGCGGGAACTTGCCTTCGCCGAGGGCGATGCCGACCAGCAGGGCGGTGGTGCTCTTGGAGATCGAGCGCAGATCGTGCAGCACGTCGGGCGCGAATTTGGTCTCGGCGACCGGCGTGCCATAGACGTCGTCGGGTCCGGTGAAGTAGCGCTCCATCACCAACTTGCCGCGGCGGACCACGACGACGGCGTGGATGTTGCGGGTGGGCCACTGTTCCAGGACCTTGTCGAGGCCGCACAGCCGGGCGGGGTCGAGGCCGACCTCGGCCGGCGTCGCGCGCGTCCAGCCATCCTTGAGGTCGATGGGCGGGGTGGGGCAGTCCTGCGCGTGGGCTTCCGCGCCGAATGCCAGCAGTGCCAGCAAGAGCATGAGAAAGCTTTTCATCGAGGTATAGCTTACGTCGTGCGCAGGGGCCGGCAAGGCCTGCTAGCGTAACCGCCATGAAACTCTACTCCGGTCCCCTCAGCATGTTCGGCGCCAAGGCCGAGATCGCGCTCCACGAGAAGGGCATCCCCTTCGAGCTGGAGATGGTGCCCTTCGAGATGAAGACGCTCTACGAGCCCAAGCATCCCGAGGTGCTGCGCGTGAACCCGAAACGACAGGTGCCGGTCCTGATCGACGGCGATCTCGAGATCTTCGATTCGACGCAGATCTTCGAGTATCTCGAATCGCTGAAGCGCGATCCGGCGCTGTGGCCGTCGGAGCCCAAGGCGCGCGCCCGGGCGCGTCTCCTGGAGCACAAGTCGGACGAGATCTACTTCCCGTACATCATCCGCCTGATGGGCGATCCCAAGGCGCCGGGCGCGCACGACGCCGCGGCGCGCTTCTACGACGAGATGGAGCGGACGCTCGGCAACGGGGAGTGGCTGGCCGGACCCTACACCTACGCCGACATCGCCTTCTACATGGCGCAGCTCTTCGGCGAGCGCATGGGGGCGCCAATCCCGCTGTCGCACGCGAAGCTGCACGCGTGGCGCGACCGCATGAGCGCGCGGCCGGCGGTTCGGAAGGTGGCGGGCGCGATGGGGCGGTGGCTGCTCTCGATCGGCCGCAAGCTGCCGCCGTTCATGGGCAGGCTCGGGTTGCCGGCATGACGACGGTTCTGTTCCTGCCCGGCGCCGGCGGGTCGCCCAACTTCTGGAAGCCGGTGGCGTCGGCGCTCCCCGACGCCTGGACGAAGGAGCATTTCGGCTGGCCGGGGCTGGGCGCCCAGCCGCACGATCCGGCGGTGAACGGCATCGACGATCTGGTGGCGATGGTGACGGCGAAGATGGACGCGCCCGTCGATCTCGTGGCGCAGTCCATGGGCGGCGTGATCGCCGCACGGCTCGCCATCGAGAAGCCCGCTCTGGTACGGCGTCTCGTGCTTTGCGTTACGTCAGGTGGTGTCGACATGGCCGGGCTGGGCGCCAGCGACTGGCGCGAGTCCTACCGCAGGAACTTCCCGCAGGCGGCGGAGTGGATCACCGTGGCGCGCGCCTCGCCGCCGTTGCCGGTCGAGAGGATCGTGGCGCCGACCCTGCTGATCTGGGGCGATGCCGACCCGATCAGCCCCGTGGCCGTCGGCAAGCATCTCGAGCAGCGCCTGCCGGACGCCCGGCTGGAGATCGTGGCGGGCGGCGATCATGACGTCGCCAGCACCCATGCCGACCATGTGGCGCGGCTGATCAGCTCGTTTCTATCCGCCCCTGCACGGTAGGTCGTTCATGGTGTTCACGGCGTAACACCACGATCTCCCCGCTCGACGTCGAGGTCCCGGCGATTGCCGAGATCACAACCTGGTGCGTCACCATCACCGTCGGTTGGCCAAGATCGAGCGTCGCCAGCCACGGACGCAGCGCCGCCGTTTGTGTTTCTGCCCGCTCGCGGTTCTGGGCGAAGGAGTTGAGCCGCGCCTCCGGCGTCACGTCGCCCAGCTTCATCAGCCGCGCGGTCTCGAGGCAGCGGCACCACTGGCTCGAGTAGAGCCTGGCTGCCGCGATCCCGTTGGACCGGAACATCTCGCCGATGCGAGCCGCCTGCGCGCGGCCCTCGGCCGAGAGATTGCGTTGCGTCGAGCAGTCGTCGAGTCGGTAGCCCGGCGGATCGAACGTGCCGGGTGCCAGCGCATGGCGGATCATCGCGAAGTGGCCGGGCTGGCGCAGCGCCGCCCATGCCGAGGATTGGGCGCGCGTCGTGCCGACCAGCCCGACTCCGAGCAGGGAGGCGACGACGGCGCGCCGGGTCGTCACGGCTTGACGGTCTTCTTCAGCACGGACTCGTAGACCTGCAGGATCGCCGAGCTGTCGTTGCCGCCCAGCCCCATGCGGCGCGCCATGCGCTGCAGGTTGTGCGTCGCCGAGCCCAGCGGCAGCGGCACGTCGAGCTCGTCCGCCAGTTCCATCGCGAGGTGCAGGTCCTTGTGCGCGAGGTTGAGCGCAAAGGACGGCGGCGCGAACTTGCCGGACAGCGCCCGCTCGGAGAAGGCCTTGAAGGTCGCCGAGTTGCCGCTCGAGGTCGAGATCACCTGCACGAGCTTCTGCGGATCGAGGCCGGCAGAGACGCCAAGCATCATCGCCTCGGCCGCCGCGGCGGCATTGCAGAAGGCCATCATGTTGTTGCAGAGCTTGGCCACCGTGCCGGTGCCGAGCGGGCCCATGTGGATCACGTTGGCGCTGAACGACTGCAGCACCGGCAGGGCATCGTCG
>CAYRBQ010000058.1:0-12466 GCA_964422305.1 uncultured Reyranella sp.
GTGAGACGCAGCGCCCGCTCCACTTCCGGGTGCAACGCCGCGCGCGCACGCGGTCCGTTCGTTGTGTAGCGGACGAGGAGCCCGTTCTTCTCTTCGTCGAGCCCGCAGAAGCGGAAGCCCAGCCGGAGCGCGAGATGATGGCCCGCCTCGAAACCGGCGATGACGTGCGTATCGATCCGCTGCGCGCCCAGCTCGCGCACGGCGTGCGCGATCCAGCCGTCTGCCCAGCGCAGCATCGCGCGCCAGGCCACGCAGGGGGCGCCTTCGGCCATCCGGAACGCCGTATGCCACCAGTGGTCGTTGAACGGCGCGAAGCCGCCCGCGCCCAGCACCACGCCATCCGCCACCAGCACTTCGGCCGGACCCTCGCTCGCGACGCAGTGATCCATATAGGCCGCCATGTCGCGGCGGCCGGAAAACCGCTCGTCCTGCCAGCGCACACCCGCGACCGCGCCGGGCCAGTAGGGGACGAAGCCCTTCATACATCCACCCACGGGGCATAGATGTTGGGGTTGAGGAGCTGCACGTTGTGCGGCAGCGGCTCGTCCTGCTCGACGATCACCATGGGCCGCGTCGTCCAGTCCCCGGCCGTGTTGATCGAGACATCCTCCGACACCGGCAGCGGCGGCTTCCCCGCCGCCCAATCCCAGGAGAGGAGCCCGGTCTTGGCCCATCGCGTCTCGGCACCCTTCTTCCAGGCGCCGATCTTGCCGCCGATGCTGTCGCGTACACGGATCATGACGCGATCCACCCGCGCGGGCCTGCCCTGCCCGGTGCCGGGCGGCGAGCCCACGTCTATCGGCATGGTGAGCAGCCGCGCGCTGTAGCGCCGCCCGATATGGACGATGCTCGCCGGGTAGGGCAGCTCGACCTTGCCGTCCACGACCGGCAGGCCATGCACGGGCTGCCCGTCGAGCTGGGCCGACACGGTATCGCCGTTGAACAGGTCCGCGCCCGTGACCTCGCGCACCGTGAGCCGCCATTCGCCGGCCGCCAGGACGGTGTCCTTGAAGTCGGCGAGGATCTTCACCCGCGCGACCTTGGGCGAATCGATGGACACGATGCGCCCGACGCACCAGCGCCAGACGACGTTGTCGTCATCGTCCACATAGTCCTCGACGCACTGGCGGATTTCCCGGCCGACATGCCCGGCGACGAACGTGTCCACCGCCACGGTCGCGGTCACGTTGTTGCCCGTGGTCGCGCCCAACGTCAGCGCGAGCTCTTCCGGCTGGTCGTAGGTGATGCAGCAGTCCAGCCGCTTCTGCTCGGCGGGCGAGCGCAGCAGGTTGTCCCACTCGAAGCGCTCGACGGTGCGAACCGTCTGCCCGGCGATGACCCGCTTCACGAAGGCATAGGCCTCCGCCGAGCCGTTCGGGCCGGGGATCACGCGCCAGCCCTCGATCTCGTCGCCCGCGAAGGTCGAGAGCGTCCAGAAGGCGTTGACCTTCTCCTCCGGCAGATAGGTGAGCGCCGCCACGATGCCGTCCTGCCGCAGCGCCCAGATCGTGGGCTTCGGATCGGGCTGCCACGCGAGCGACACGAACCCCGCCTTGTTGCGGCGGCGGCCGGCCATGTTGTCGCTCAACACCGTGAGATCGTTGACCGCCCAGCCCTGCAGGCCATCGGGATTGAGCTGAAGGCGGAGCAGCTTCCGCTTGCTGCGGTCGATCCACACGACGGCATCGGTCGCCTCGACAGGCGGGATCGAGGTCGCGCCGTGGCCCGACAGCTTCTTGGCAGAGACGCCGTTCGGCGTGATCGCGGACCGCTCGTTCGCGCCCGACATGCGCCACAGGGAGCCCGCCGTCAGCACCACCAGCTCGCCCGCGCTGGCATAGGACATGATGCGGTCCACCTGCTGGCTGGCGAGCGTCCAGGAGAAGGCGTCGGCGTCATTGGCCCCCGGCGTGAACTTCGGATAGTCCGCCGTGGCCGAGCCGTCCGAGCGGTCGAGCCCCTTGGCGGCACCGCCGAAGATCAGACGCCCGTCCATCAGACGGCCGGTCGTGGGCCAATTGTTGTCGTGATAGACGCTGAGACGGTAGTTGCTGGCCGTCGTGCCCGACATCGCCGCGCCCATGACGGTTGCCTGCACCTGCGTTGCCGAGTTCACCGCCGTCACGCGCAGCCAGGTCCAGGCGCCGCCGCCGTTCGGCCAGCGGATCAGCGAGCGGTTGCGGCCGGTGAAGGGCGCGTTGCCCGCGCCCGTCGCGTTCACGACGATGGCGCCGCTTGTGCCGGTCGCGGACAGGCCCCAGGCGCTGTTCGTGTTCTCCTTGAGATACGGCCCGTCCTGCAGCTCGAAGATCGAGATGGTCCAGTTGTTGTGATCGAGGCGCGTGAGCTGGCGCGGCTCGTACTTCTCGTGCAGCAGGTAGAGCACGTCCGCGCTCTGCGTCCACCACAGGCCCGCAAGGTCCGCTTCCTGATACGGCATCGCCAGCTCGTAGGGGTTCGGCCCGTCGAGCACGATGCCGCCGTCCTTCCACACCCGCATGTAGGCGTGGCCCATCTCCAGGATGTAGCTCTGCGTGGTCGAGAAATGGAACTCGACCGGGATGGACGCCTTGTCGTTGTGCTTGCGCGTGCCGCAATAGACCAGCGCCATCCGCGCACCCCATTCGCCGGTCGGATCGACCTGATAGTTGTCGATGCGCAGGCAGGCGTTGAGGTAGCGCTGGAGATCGGCGCGACCCAGCATCTTGTCCGAGAGGATGCCAGCCGTGACGTTGGTGATGGTGGCGCGCGGCACTACCAGCCCCCTTCCTCGGACTCGTCGCCGAAGCGGGCGGCGAGGAACGTGCTCTTGAAGATCGGATCGAGCGTGCCTTCCTGCCCGTCCATCTGCCGCGCCTTCTGGAGCGCCTCCGCCGTCGCCTTCTTGATCGACTCGCGAATGGCCTCGCTCGCCTGCAGGGTCTTGGAAATGCGGAGCGCCAGGCGGCAGGAGAAGTAATCGACGAACCACACCGAGTAGCGGCCCGGCTCCGTGACGCGACGAATGCCGCGCAGGGTGGCGAGCGCATCGTTGCAGAGGATCAGACCGCCCTCGACGTGGAAGCGCGCGCCCCTGTTGTCGCCATCGGGATTGACCTGCAGCACCTTGATGCAGTCGCCCGGCTTCTCGAAGGCATAGGCCCAGACCTCCGGCGCCGGATTGGCCGAGGCCACGACCGGCGCGCGGTTGCGCCACCGCGAGATCGCGAAATTCCAGGTGTGATCGCCCAGCGCCAGATCGAGCGTGGTGTCCCAGACGGACCGGATCGCCTTCGCATTGGGGCTCGGGTCCGTATCGACATTCGACACGGCGGGAGCCTCCAGGTGCGAATAGGCGAGGTTCGCTATGGCGGTGCGCGAGTAGCTCATGACGTGATCCGGCTACGCCGGACGGCCCCGAGAGGGAGAGGCCGCCCGGCGCACGCCGTGCGCGGCCTAGAAGAGGCCGATGAGCGTCGTGACCACGATGTTGCGGCCCGCCGTCGGGTCCGCGCCGCCGATGGTCACGATCAGGTCGCGATCCTCGGTGGCCCGGTGATGACGGTTGAGCGTCAACGCGAGCTTGGTCGCGGCATTGGCGAAGGCCGTCGCCGCAATGAAGCGGTCATCGTCGCCGCCGGAGCCATCCTTGAGGATGTCGCCGGACTTGAGGGTGACGTTCGCGCCGAGGCCGTCCGGCGTCTCGACGATCTGGTCCAGGATGCGCTGGCCCTTGAGCAGACGGCCGACCTTGACGATCAGGCCGTTCGCGTCGCCCGCTTCGATGGTGTAGCGGTCGATCACATATCCGACCTTGCCGCCGTACTCGCCGGCGCTGGGCATGTCACGCTGCGACGGATCGAGCGTGAGGAGCTTGGCGTTCACGCCATACTTGCCGATAGGCATTGCAGTTCTCCAGTGGAAGTTGAGGGGGTGCGAGGGGCCGCCATGCCCGCTTCCGGGCGGGCGGCCCGCTCATGGGTTGGTCGGCGCCCGACTGCAGGCCCGACTACAGGCCGGTCTCGGCGCAACCGACCAGGACGACCGAGTCGTCCTGATTGCGGGTGCAGCCGACATAGGCGTCGGTCGAGATGATGAAGCGACGCTCGCGCTGCACCCAGGTCACGACACCGTTGATCGTGAGAGGACGCCAGCGCGTGAACGCGCCCTGCGGGAAGAAGATCGCCTTGCGCAGGTTGACGCCGCCCGACACGCCATCGACGGTCCACGGCAGCATGCGGCGCTGCACGACGCCCTTCTTCACGAAGTCCTCGATGCGCGTGAAATGGAGCGGCCCCCACTTCTTCACGTAGCCCTTGTCGATGACCATCTCGTGGCTGTACTGCGAGTTCGCCACTTCGGCGGTCATCTTGAACACCTTCTCCATCCGGGCGTTCCAGAGAACGTGGATGGGCTGGCCGTCCTCGACCTTGCCGCGCGTCTTGAGCAGCTCGATCCCGTCGTTGGCCTTGGTCACGGTGAAGCCCGTGCCGCCGTGCGCGATCGTCGAGTTGGCGATCAGGTTGTTCGGGGTCGTGCCGTTCTTGCCCGAATAGGCAACGGCCTCGGCCGCGTCGATCAGGCACTTGTCGTGCAGACGGCGCACGGCACTGGCCTGGACCTTCACGAACTCCGAGTTGGGGTTGATGGAGGACTTCACGAGATCGGACTTCTTGACGCCGATGTCGTGCGCGTACTCCTTGTAGTCCACCCAGCGGCGGTCCATGTCCACCGTATCGGTCTGGTACTCCTGCTCCGAGCCATCGACCTCGCGCATCTCGACACCTTCCATGGTGCCGTGCGACAGGCGTTCGGTCCCGGTGTCGTACTTCTCGACCGCCATGCCTTCGGTGAGGCAGGGGGTTTCGCCGGACACGATCTCCAGCGAGGAAGCGAGCGTGACCGTAAACTGCTTGGCCAGCTCGTCGTGCTGTGTGTTGCTCAACGGTTCCTCCGTGAATGAAGAGACGGACGAACCGAGTTCCGCTTGGTGTGCCCACTGTCCGCCCCGGCCGCGCACGCCGTGCGTGCGTCGGATTGCGGTTGATGGAGGCTACCTCCTGGCCCCGTTTCTAGGCGTGGATCGCGACGCCCTCACGCGGCCGGTTTAGGGTCCCGGCCCGACCTTGCCCGCAGTTGCCCGAGCCGTTGCGGGAGCGGCCGGATTGCCGCTCCCGCCCGTCTCTTGGCTGCTGCGATCATCCCTGCGGCTTGGCCCCGCTCGGCACCTTGCCGCTCATGACGTACTTGGCGTACTCGTCGGCATCGGCGATCACGAGCTGCGGCAGGAACTTGCCCGCCACGCGCCCCGCCGCCTCCGCGATCACGCAGGCGCGCAGCCGCACGAACTGCCCCCAGCGCTCCGCATCCATGCCCGCCACCGCAACGGCCTCGCTCTCGATGCCCTCGCCCGCGTCGTTCTCTGTCGGCTTCTTCGCCATGTTCTCTCTCCTCTGCCGCCGTTGTCGGGATTACCGCCGCGAGTCCGCGACGATCCTGGTCATGCGGGCGTGCGTCTCCAGCAACGCCTTGTCGCCCGCGACGAGCTTCTTGCGGATGCCTTCGTCGTTCTTGGCCTTCTCCAGCCAGGCCGCCGCCTCCTCGGGCGAATCCGTCTCCATCGACGGGATGCCGTCGCCGCCCGGATTGCGCTTGGCCTCGCGCAGCATGTTCCCCATCTGGAGGAAGGCCTTCATGATCTTGCCGTGGCCCGCCGCGCCGCCCAGCTTGGCGATGTCGTCGGGCTCGAAACCAAGCGCCTTGGCGGCCCGGTTCACGAGCGCGCGGTTGGCCTGGTTGTTCTGGCCCCACTCGCGCGTCAGCTCGGCATCCTCCGCCTTCAGCTCCTCGCCGGCCTTCTTGATGTCGGCCGCGCGCTGGTCGCGCGCCCAGCCGATCATCTCGGCCGTGAGGTTCTTGGCGAGCGACACCGGCACGGTGTGCTTGACGAAGCTCTTCTCGAGCTGGCCCATGAAGGCCTCGCCGACGCCCTTCACATCGATGTCCTGGAAGCGGTAGGCCTCCGCCTTGTCGCTGGCGCCAGCCTTCATCCAGAAGGCCTTGTGGACCTCGGGCGCGGCATCGGCGCCGGGGATCGCGACTTTGTCGGTGCCCGCATCGGCATGGTAGAGGCCGAGCTGCTTCACGACATCGTTGGGCGAGTCCTTGAGGCCCATCTTGCGCAGGGTCGCGCGGCTTTCGTCGTTGAACTGGCCGTACCAGCCCGGATCGCCGCCGCCGACATCGGTCTTCTTGCCGCCGCCCTTGTCGTCGCCGCCGCCCTTGTCGTCACCGCCGCCGCCCTTGTCGTCACCACCACCACCACCGCCGCCGCCATCGGGCGGCGCCCACAGCACGAGCGGGTATCGCATCGCCGTCGAGAACATGAATTGCTTCAACATCGCCGCCGTCTCCTAAAGCCGACCGTGGTTCAGCCGCGCAGCGCGGCGAGCAGCTCGCCCTTCGCCGCCTCGACATCGGCGGCCTCGGTCGGACCGGCCGCGATGTACTTCTCCAGGCCGGACAGGACCGTGCCGACGCGCCTCTCCAGCGCATCGAGCCGCTGCATCGCCGTCGGACCCTTCGCCTTCTTGGCCGCAGCCTTCTTGGACTTCGCCATGTTCACTCTCCCGTCAGTCGCAGTTGCCCGGCGCGCGAATCCTCTTCGTCGCCGGGATTTTCGGGGCCGACCGCGCGCCCGAAGGGCGACACGACACCGGCCAGATTCTGGATGCGCAGAAAGACGCGGAGCTGGCCCAGCAGATGGTCCTGCTCGCTGTGCCGCCCGCCCTGATACAGATCCCGGTTCCAGTTGCAGAAGCCCGCCAGGTCGGCCAGTACGAGGCGCTGGTCCTCCGGCGTCGCTTCGGCATTCCAGAAACGCCGGTAGGCGAGCTTCAATCGTTCGAGCGCCGATTGCTTGCGGCTGCGGCGGGCCTTCTTCACCGGGTCGGTCATGCCGCCTTGGCCCCTCCAAGGCTCTGTTCGGGCCGGAACAGCTTCGCCACCAACTCAGCCGCAGGCGTGAGCTGGCGCACCGCCACGCTCTTGTCCTTGATCGCCTCCGTCTCGGCACGCTCGGCCGCCGCCGCATCGACGGCACTCACGGCGCGCTTCAGCTCGTCGCTGTCCGGCACCAGCGCCGGATCGACGCCGAGCGCCAACAGCACGTCGCGCAGGCCGCGCACCCAATCGCCGACGACGATCACCCGTTGATCGAGCTGCATCGTCTCACGCGTGAGCTGCGTCGCCTTCACGAAGGCGTTGACGCCCGCCAGCATCGCGGCCTTGGCGAGTGGCGAGGTGAAGTTCACCTTGAGCTTGCTCCCGCCGAAGCCTTCGGGCGGAGGCGCCACGCGCCCGTCCCGCTTGCGCAGATCGTGGTAGCGCCGCACCACCCCGGCCAGGCCGACCAGCAGCGGCAGGACGAGTGGCGCCGTCGCGCGCGCCGCCTCCTCCTGAATGCCGAGGATTTGGTCCACCGTCATGCGCGGCTCGCGCGGCAGCTCGATCACGCGGCGGAAGAAGTGCCAGTCCATGATCTCGTGCACGACCTTGCTCATCTCCAGCCCGAACGCCGGATCGCCGGTCGGCGCGAGCTGCTGGATCGGCGCCCGGCCGTCGCGCAGCAGCTCCGCACGCACTACGATCTCGCCGCGCGCCTCGTGCGTCGTCGCCGTCACGACACCATCATCCGCCACCATGTAGGGCGGGCTGACATGCTTCTCGACGCCCTGGATCGTGGCCGCGCGCACGCGCTGCGCCATCCGGATTTCCTCCAGGCAGTCATCCGCCGGGCCGACCGCGTAGAGATCGCCGCCCGTGCGGGGCATGACGAACTCCTGATAGCAGGGCGTATCCGACCAACCCTCTTCGGCCCAAACCTTGTCCTCGCGCGCCACCCAGCCGATGTGCCACTTGCGCGCGCGCTGGGCCGGATCGTGCGGGTTCCAGTCCGGGTTCAGCTCGCAGACATGGACGAACTCGACCCTCGTCTCACGCCCCTTGTCGGACTTGCACAGCTCGACGACCTTGGGTCCGGCCGCATCGCCCCAATCCTTCATCGCCTCGCGCGCGCGAATTTCCTGCGGCCAGGCGAAGAAGTCGTAATCGCCATCCTTGTCCATCCGGACGTAGAGCTGGCCGAGCGGCACATGGCGCGAGCGCGGCACGTTGCCGGGCTTCTCGAAGGTCGCCATGAAGGCGTTGCCGTACTTCATCTCGCCGCAGACGCCCGCGAAGGCCGTCAGGAAGCCGGACTTGAGGTTCAGCATGTCGCCGTAGGTGGCGTCGCGCTCGCGCGTCAGCCACTCGCGCTGCGACCGCGTGAGATCGTCCCAACGCCGGTCCTCTATCGCCATGTCGAAGGGTGAGTTGGGCGTGACGACGTTGTTGTAGAGATAGTTCGCCAGCCGCTTGGCGCAGACGATGCCGTAGGTGTCGGTCGTGACCCTCCGGTCGCGCTGGCCCTGCGGGACCTTGCGCCCATCGAAGCGCGAATCGTCCGGCCCGAAATACTTCCGCTGCGGCTCCCAGCGGCGATCCCAATAGCGGCGGTCCGTCACGGCATCGTCGAGCGCGCGGATCGCGGCCTCCGCCGAGGAGCCGCCGCGCACGGGCTTGCGCTCCGCGTTCCGGGCTGGGGGCTGGGCTTGGGGCTTCTTCGCCACGTCAGACCCCGAGCGTCGTCTGCAGTGCAGCCGGCCGCTTGCGGCCTTCCTCGCGGAGATCGATGAACATCGCGCCCTCGCCGGACGCAGCCCGCACCGAGGCGCCCGCCTCGGGATCGACGGCAGCCGGCGCGACCGGCTGGGCGGCAGGCGCCAGCGTGGCCGCCGCCGGCCGCGCGCTCGCGGTCGGGCTTGGCGTGCGGCGGAGCACGTAATCGACCATCAGGCCCCGAGGCGCGGCTTGCGGAGCGGCACGTCGGTCCGCTCCGTCGTCTGGTCGGTGAAGATCGTCGAATCGCGGCCCTGCGCTCGCGCACGCGCGGCGACCGAGGCGAGCCGCGCTTCCTCCACCTTGGGATCGTCGGGCGTCGGGGGCGCCGGGATGTTGATGACGGGCGCCGGGACGAATACCTGCTGCGGCTCTCGACGTCCGAAAATCATGTCTAGGGGCACTGTCACGTCTCCGGCTTGGGAGGGTCCTCGGTTCCGGGCAGTACAACCTCGGTGCGCACGCAGTGTCGTTCCCAAATCTGGGAAGCGGCCACGAGCGGCTGCAACCAGCGGCGCGACTTGCCGACCGCATTCTCGATGGGCGTCCACTCCATGCCGTGCGCCCGCCACACCGCGAGCTGCGGTCCCAGCTCGCGGTCGGTATCGACCTCGAAGATGATGCGGACGACGGGCATCAGTCCTCTTCGCCCGTGATGAGCGGCTGGAGATGCGCCGCGCTCCCGCCCTCGCGGCGCGCACGCCGTGCGCTGATGGCCCGACCAGGCAGGCGCTCGCCGACCGCGTACCCGGCAGCGCGAGCGCGATCCATGACCGGGTTGGACGTGTTGACCTCGCGGCCCACGGCGGCCTCGTAGCCGCCTTCCTCCATCGCCGCGTACTGATCGGCGTCGGCAACGTGGCTGAACTCGCCCTTGTCGGGCTCCTCGCTCAGCCGCTCCTCGCCCGCGAACCGAACCTTGCGCCAGCGATACCCGCCATTGTAGGCCCGCCGCAGCATGACGCAGGTGGGGCTGATCCAGAGCATCGGCACGCCCTCGATCACGACCATCGAATCCTCGACCGCCTGCCGACGTGGCACAGCCTTGTTGGTCTTGGCCTCGTAGATGCGAATGCCCGCCTCGGCCGAGACGCGCGCCACCCAATCGGGATCGGCCTCCACCTTGTCCGTGCCCCCGAACGCGGCCGGGTCCG
Source organism: uncultured Reyranella sp. (assembly GCA_964422305.1). Taxonomy (GTDB): domain Bacteria; phylum Pseudomonadota; class Alphaproteobacteria; order Reyranellales; family Reyranellaceae; genus Reyranella. The sequence goes on from CAYRBQ010000058.1 coordinate 9,852, forward strand.
CCACCGCGCGTATCTGCCCTTGCCCCCGGAACTGCACGTATTTCAGCGTGTCGAGACGCGCACCCAACCGCCGACCGAAGCGCTCCGGCCCCACCCCGTGCTCGCAGACGACCTCATCCAGCACGCGCTTCTGGCCGTTTGGCATGACCTGCCGGATCGTCGCCGCGGGCGACAGGCCGCCGTCGATGCCGACGATCAGGCGCAGCCCGGGCACCGGCATCAGCTCGTGCGGCGCCACGAACGTGGCATCGTCGAAGGCGTCGTACACCGGCTCGCCGTCACGCTTGCGGCCGAACTTGTTGTGGACCTTGCGCTCAACCTCGTGCTTGCGCATCCAGGTGAGCATGCGTTCGTAGCGCTCGCGCGGATGGCCCTTCTGGTTCTCGGCATTCGCATCGAGGCCGCCGTCCTCGCGGAAGTACGTCAAGTTCTCGACCAGCTCCCGCATGACGATCAAGACGTGCAGGAAGTGGCCCTCGACCGGCGCGTTGAAGTCGAGCCAGACGCCGGGATACATCGGCTTGGCGTCGCGCTCGTGCGGGAAGCGGCCGATGCGCTGGATGCAGTAATCGAAGACCGAGCGGCGGAACGTCTGGCCCTCGTTCAGCCAGTACCAGGTGAAGGTGAGGCCCGAGAAGAACGCCTCCAGCGCGTCCTCCGTCTGGTTGTCGCCGATCGCCAGGAAGTGGACCTCCAGCTCGGTGATGACGAAGTCACCCGAGGCCTTGTCCTTCGTGACGGTGCGGATCTTCTGGACGGCCGGGCCGCCGTGACTGCCGACCCACTCGATCACCGGGCGGCCCTGCGGATCGACCAGCGTTTCCGGTATCCACTCCTTCCAGCTCGGGATGAAGTTTTCCCAGAGCTTGCGATAGTCGTCGCGCAGGATGCAGAGCCGCGCCCGGCGCACGCCGTCCGGCTGGCGCTCCTGCAGGTTCGCCATGTATTGCGCCTTGGCGACGTAGGTTCCGGTTTTCCCCGACCCCACCGGCCCCTGCAGCGCCACCACCGGCTCGCGGCAGGCCCAGGCGCGGAGCGCGACCGGGCCGGGCGGCAGCCACTTGCGGATCGTGGTGACGCTCACGCCCCGACCCCCTCGCGGTTCGGCCGCGACCCCGCGCCCTCGCCCGACAGTCGAAACGCGGCGCGTCGGGAAAAATTTTTGCTCCGGACGCGGTAGCTCCCTGCGGGAGGGAGCGCGAACCTGGGGACCCCTCGCGGGGGGAACGCGCGTGCCGGGTCCCCTTTTCCGGCCAGGTCGCGCGCGGTTTCGACCGGCCCTTGACCTGATCCACAGTCAGGATGACGAACGAACCTAAGCATCTGATCCGCCTTCATTTTCTCCGCCGCCGTTAGTGAACGTGACGTTAGACGGCTCGATGTCGCGGACCGTAACCCCTTGATTTTCCTCGCGATCTTTGGCGATGCGCGCGGCCATGTCTTCGAGCGCCGCGAAGTCCGTCCCTTCCACGTCCTCATCGCCCGCGCGGTCGGCTTCGACGCCCGTAAACATGATCGCGAGCGCGCCCTTGCCCTCGACCTTGACCGCCGCAGGCTGCGGCGAGTGGACGTAGGGCAGGCACTTGGCGAGCGCCACGTTCTGCGCGTTGAAGGCCTCGATAGGCTTGCAGCCCAGCCGCGCGGCCAGCTCGACCGGGTCCTCCAGGCCGCGCCGCGCCAGCATCGTGAGCGGGTCGCCGATGTGGCCGAGGATGTAGCGCCGCGTCGCGCTGGTGGACTTGTTGCCCGATCCGGGCGGCCGCCCGCCCTTCGACTTCGGCGCCGGCACGCCGTCCTCGGCATCGTCCGGCCGGAGATCGAGCGGCAGCCCGAGCGGCAGCGCGCCCGGCATGCGCTCCTCGACCACGGCCGCAGCCGCCTCTTCGGCCGCCTTCGCTTCGGCCGCCTCGACCGTCAATAGGTCGATCTGCTCCGGCGACCGGACGGTCTTGCCGACCTCCGAGATCGCCGCCTTGAATGCCTCATCGCTCGCGCCGAGCTTCGCCACGTATTTCCCCCGTAATTAACAGATCCGGACGGCACGCCCGGAACATGTCAACGGCCACGGAACACGGAGACGGCGCTAAGGCTCTGATATCCCTACTGAATTCTTACTTGTTCCAATGTTGACATTGTTCCGCCCATTCCCCTCCCCACCCATGCACACGCGCACGCACGCCACGGAGAGAGGGCGGAACAATGTCAACATGGGCAACATGGCCCCTAACGGCTTGGAATGTCGGGCTTATTCTTGTTGACGCGATGTTCCGGACCCCCGACCCGGCGGAACATCAGAACGCCCGAGGGCGTTCGCTTGAAGGCCTCGACGCTACGCGCCAACCCCTTGATTTGCAACTGCAAAGCGCGGGTCCGGGCCGGGCTGCGACAGGGCGCGACAGTCTGCCACACTTAAGGCGCTTGCCACCCAATCGTTTAAGGATTAAACACTCCTCCAGACGCGGCCACTTCGGCCGGTCTTTCACGCAGGGACCTAAACGGACCATGACCACACCCGCCATCCAGCACGCATTCGACGCCCAAGGCGGCTTCCTCGTCGCCGACTTCGGGTCCGGGATCACGGCCTATGCCTACCCGGGCAGCAGCCACGCGACCGA
>CAYRBQ010000059.1:0-12430 GCA_964422305.1 uncultured Reyranella sp.
ATGCCGACCTCATCGTCATGGGCGTCTACGGCCACAGCCGCGTCCGCGAGATGGTGCTCGGCGGCGCAAGTCGCACCCTCCTCGCAAGCATGACCGTCCCCGTCTTCATCTCCCATTGAGGCGACCGAGGCGCCGGCAGCACAATCCACTTCCGCCCGGCTTCGCGCATGGCCGCGGCCACGCCCACCGATCTCCTGCCGCGCCAGATCGCGGGATATGTCGTGCGTCGCACGGGACGGCATCAGGCCGGGCTGGCGGTGCTTTCCGTTGCGGTCTTCGCCCTGGCGGCAGTGCCACTCGAATTGCAGCGTCGCCTGGTCAACGTGCTGGTCGAGCGTGGCGCCTTCGAAACGGTGGCCTGGCTCGCGGCGGGCTATGCCGCCCTGGCACTCGGCGAGCAGAGCCTGAAGCTCCTGCTCAACATCTATCGCGGGTGGGTCGCCGAGGATTCGGTACGTACCCTGCGCCGGATCGTCTCGGCAGCCGCGGAAAAGGTCGACGGGGCCGGCTCGGCCGAGGAGACGGGCGTGCAGATCTCCATGATGCTGGAGGAGGCCGAGCCGATCGGGGGATTCACCGGCATGAGCCTTTCGGAGCCGCTGCTCCAGGGCGGCATCCTCGTCAGCGTGATCGGCTACATGCTGGCGCTGGACTGGCGGATGGCCCTGCTCGGCCTGGCCTTCTTCCTGCCGCAGACCGTGTTCGTGCCGCTGCTGCAGGCCGCGATCAATCGCAGGGCGCGCGCGCGGATCCTGACGAAGCGCAACATCAGCTCGGCGCTGGTCGACAACGCGTCCACCGGCAAGAGCGGCTGGTCGTGGGCCTACGAACCGATCGGGCGGGTGTTCGAGCTCAACATGGGCATCTACAGGCTGAAGTTCACCATGAACCTGCTGATGAACATGATGCACCACCTCGCCGTCGCATCGGCCCTTTGCCTGGGCGGCTGGCAGGTACTCCAGGGACAGATGGAGCTCGGCACGGTCGTGGCGATCGTCGGCGGGCTCGGCAAGCTGAACGACCCCTGGGGAGACCTGGTGAACTGGGCCCGGGAATTCGCCGTCGTGGGCGTGAAGTATCGGCTTTTTGCCGATGCGGTGAACGGCCTACGTAAGTTCCCTTAGTTCAATATCTGAATGGTTGGCACCCCTCGGTTGGCCGTACCAAGGCGGCCGAGGCATCCACACCGGAGATGCCAGAGGGGGACGAATGCAGACCATCACCACCGCCATCCGCCCGCAAGCCACGCCCGCAGCCATTGCCATGAGGGGCGCCGCCAACATGCGCCCCGGCGTTGCCGGGCAGTCGCAAGTCCTCGACAAGGGCGACGAACTCTTCGCCGAAGGTGACGACGCGGACTTCTTCTACAAGGTCGTGAGCGGCTCCGTTCGCTCCTACAAGCTCCTGAGCGACGGCCGCCGCCAGATCGACGCGTTCTACCTGCCCGGGGACATCTTCGGCCTGGAAGCCGGGGCAGAGCACCGGTTCACCGCCGAGGCCGTCGAAAGCACCGCGGTGCTGGCCTTCCGCCGCTCGCGCCTCGCGGAGCTGACTGCCGGCGATGCGGCGTTCGGCGAGCAGGTCATGGTGTCGATGATGCGCAGCCTCGAGAGGGCACAGGGGCACATGTTGCTGCTCGGCCGCAAGACCGCGCAGGAGAAGCTCGCCACCTTCCTCCTCGACATGGCCGACCGCATGGCCGACGGCGCAGCCCACATCGACCTGCCGATGCAGCGCGCCGACATCGCCGACCACCTCGGCCTCACCATCGAGACCGTCTCCCGCACTCTTACGCAGCTTGCCCGCGACCGTTTGATCGGGCTTCGTCCAGGCAGCCGCGCGATCGATCTTCGCGACATGGGGGCCCTGCGCCGCCTGCAGGACTGAGCTTCGTGGCGCCAATCAGATCGGCTCGGAGAGACTCTTCTCGATCTCCTTGGCGAACTCTTCAATCGAATAGAACTTCATGAGCTGGTCGCGGCCCCACGCTACCGGCGTCGACTTCACGAACATGAGCTGGGCGATGCGCCGGCTTGCGGTCTGCGCGCCCTCGGCGCGCTTGCGGCGCCGCGTCTCATAGTGCGCCAGCGCGAGCGGCAGGCCGCGCGCGTCGGTGCGGCCAAGCTCGTCGGCCAGGACAGCGGCGGACTCCAGCGCCATCGATGCGCCGACGCCCGCGGTGGGCAGGAACGCACAGGCCGAATCGCCCATCAGCGCGACCCGCCCCCTGGACCATCGCTCGGCGCGGCAATCCTCGAGCCGCCAGAAGAACATCGACGAGGGATCGGACGGCATCGCCTCGAAGGGCGCACGCGCGATACCGCGGTACTCACCGAACAGGGCGGCAAGATGCCGGGTGGGAGAACCACCGCCTCGCGCCAGGGCGGCGCGACCGATCTCGTCCTCGGGACCTGCGGCGATGACGCCGATCCGGTCGCGGATCGGATAGATGCCGACGAACCGGCCGGCACCCCAGTACTCAGTCACCGTCCTGTGCGGCGCCGCAGCCGACGGCGCCCACCACACCCAGCCTCCCCAGCCGGTCGGCTTCATCTCGGTGTCGCCGGCGACGAAGCGGCGGATCGAGGAATGGATGCCGTCGGCGCCGACCACCAAATCGAAACGGCCGAGGCTCGCAGCCCCGGCCAGCGCCTCGACCTCCTCGCCGTGCTCGACGAGCCCGGTGACCTTCGTGCCCATGCGCAGCTCGACGTCGGCGCCAGCGCCGCGCAGCACCTCGAGCAGGTCGGCGCGCGAGAGCTGCCGCGTGACGCCGAAGCGGCCGAGGGCGGCGGCGATGTCGAAGCTCTGCATGCGCTCGCCGTGCCCGTTGCGCATCTCGTAGGTATCCATGGGCTCGCTGCGCGCGAGGAAGGCGTCGAAGGCGCCGAGTCCGTGCAGCACGCGATTGCCCATCGGGAACAAGCCGAGCATGTAGCCTGCCTCGGCGAAGTCGGCGGCACGGTCGACGACCAGCGCACTGAGCCCGCGCTGGCGCAGCAAGGCGGCGAGCGCCAGTCCGGAGATGCCGGCTCCCACAATCAGAATCCTCACTCCGACCTCCGCCTGCCTGTTGCTCCCGCGGGCCAAGCCCGGAAGTCATGTGTTACATCAGGACGGTGCGGATTGCCGCACGTGTCGTGATGCGCGAAGTTCGGTATCGTACCGATCGGTCCTGACTTCGACACACGAAGGCCGTCGAAGCGGCCTACGCAATCTCCCGGATCAGCTTTCTTGTGAGGGACCGGCCGAACGACTGATGGGTTTCGGCGACGACGGTGAAGGCACCAGGTCCGCCGATCACGTTCTCCTGGAAGTATTTCTCCAGCCCACCCGGCGGGTTGGTGTGCTCGGGGCGGATCGATTCCTCGATCGGAGTCAGGATGACCAGCGCATTGATGATGACACCCCTGGCGACGGCCTCGTCGCGAGCGGGCGCGGCGGGCCGGCCGGAGACATTGTTGCCGTCGCCGGAGATGTCGATGACGCGACGCTCCGCGGCGAAGGGGGCGCGATCGAGCTGGGCCACCGAGAAGTCGATGGCGCTGCTGATCGAGGTGCTGCCGGAGAAGGAGCGCGGCATCTCGACCAGCCGGTCGCCGAAGCGGCGCGCGGCGCCCTCGCCGTCGATCATGGCCCAGTCGATCACGACCGCATGCTGCCCGGCCGTCGCCCATTCGAGAAAGCACACGGCGATGCGCCGGTGGGTGCCCGAGGTGATCGCCCGCACGACGTCGGGATGGGTGATGGCGGCGGCCGCGCCCTCGCGCTGCAGCTTGAACTTGGCCTCGTTGACGCTGCGCGAGACGTCGGCAGCCAGCACCAGGAGCATGTCGACGGGTTCGGCGGCGCCCGCAACGGGAGGCGTCACGGCAGTCGCGAGGCCGAGCAGCGTGAGCGACCGTCTCGACGGATGGGTCATGTGTCCTCCGGCTTGCGTCCTGGCTCACGCAAAGAGTGGACCAGTCGGCGCAGGCCGCGCAACCTGAGGCGCTTCGACCAAGGGCATGGTCCGTTCGGCCAATCCAGCCGAACGATTATGCTCCAATCTCTAGTTGAACGGCGGCGAATACATCATGCCGCCCTGGTTCCACAGCGTGTTCAGCCCGCGGTTGATCTTGAGCGGCGTCGCCGCGCCGAGATTGCGCTCGAAGATCTCACCGTAATTCCCGACGACCTTGACGACATTGTAGAACCAGTCGTCCGACAGCCCGAGCGGCTTGCCGATCCCGGGCGTCGCACCGAGAAGATACTTGGCCCGCGCACCGCCGTTGGCCTTGGTCGCGTCGATGTTGCGGGAGGTGATCCCCTCCTCCTCCGCCTGCAGGAGGGCGGCGATGGCCCAGCGGACGATGCTCGAGAACCGCTCGTCGTCGGCGCGCGTGACCGCCGCCAGCGGCTCCTTCGACAGGAAGTCGCGCAGGACCGAGAATTCATCGGGGTTGGCCGCATAGGCGGCCCGGGTGGCATAGAGAGCCGACGAGTCCGCCGTCATCGCCTGGCACGTGCCCTTGAAGAAGGCGTCACGCAGCTCGCCGGCGTTCGCGACGGGCACGGGCTTGAACGTCATCTTGTTGTTGCGGAAATAGGCGTCGAGATTGGCTTCCGTGGTGGTTCCCGCGGTCACGCAGATCGAGAAGCCATTGAGCTCGGTCGCCCGCTGCTTGCCGGCCTTGCGCGGCACCATGATCCCCTGCGTGTCGAAGTAGTAGATGGCGGGGAACTGCAGATCCGGCTCGGTCTCGCGCGTGTAGGTGAGCGTCGTGCCGGAAACCAGGAGATCGACTTTTCCCGACTTCAGGGCATCGAGCCGCTCCCTGGCCGCCAGCGGAACGAAAGAGAGCTTGACCGACGGGCCGGCCACCGCAATCGCAATAGCGCTGCAGATGTCGACCTCGAAGCCCGTGACCCTGCCGTCGGGCAGCTTGCGCGCGAATCCGACGGTCTCCGATCGCAGGCCGCAGATGAAGTGGCCGCGTTCACGAGCCGCCTCGAGGGCGGAGCGCGCATCGGCCGGCACCGCGGCCACGGCCGCCAGACCGGCAAGAAGGAGAGCGTACAGGCGACGCGGCATGAGAAATCCCCCCAACATGAGACGCCGGTCGACGCCAGCGTCCGTTCCCGAACCAAGTCTGACCTGTGGTCGGGCGGAGGTCCACGGGATTGGCGAGCGTCGGGCGAAGCCGGCTGGAAATCCCAGTCCAGCAACTCAAAATCGTTCGCAGAGTGCCTAGTCTCGGTCGGCGAGCGCGAGCACGCGTGGGTTGATGACCTGGTCGTGGCCGTAGAGACACAGCTCCGGGCAAGCCGCCGGTGCAGAAAGTCGGGCCGGCGCGAGGCCGGCAGGGGTAATCAACACCACGCCGTAGTCGGACGGATTGGCGGGCGACAAGGTCACCAGGCAGCTCGTCCGGACCGGACCGGTGCCGGGAAGCTCGTAATGATAGGCCTTCTCGCGCATGGCCGGCAGCGGCAGGCCCGCCGATGCCAACTCATCGTAGACGGCCTCAGTACCCTTGCCGCCGCGCAGCACCTGCCGCAGCCGGGCAGCGATGCCGGCACGCACGTTCGCCTGGCCCGCGCCGTGGGCGATCTGCCCAAGCAGCAGGCGACGGGCTTCCATCGGCGTGTATTCGACGATGAGATCGGGCCATGCCGGAAGCTGGCCTTCGCTCGCGTTGCTACAGATGTGCGCGACGCGTTCGAGCAGCGCGGCGCGCGGCACCGGCAGGCCGACGGGGCAGATGCCGAGGCTGACGAACTCCCCCGCCGTCTCGACGAAGGTCATCTCACCGGGCTGCCGCACGAGTGAGCGCAGCACGATCGCAGGATCGGCCGCCATCTCGATCACATAGGCGATGATGACCGCCGACATGGCGCGTCCCTCGGTGACGCCGCGCGCCCGGCTCGTCGCCGCATCGCGGGCGTCCGCGTCGCGCGTCGCGTAGAAGGCGTGATAGCCGAGCTGGCCGCCGATCTCGAGACGGCGGCTCGGCTCGGGGCCCGAAGGGCCGAAGGCAGTGCCGCCGAGAAAGGCCAGCGCGCAAGCGGACAGGCAGCGATTGCCCACGCGCACGAGGCTGGCGACACCCTGCTGGCGCAGCAGGCGGCCCATCCGCATGCCCTCCTCCAGGACGCCGCCCTTGCTGTCGAACGTCACCAGGGCGCGCGGCCCACCGGCCTTGCCGTCGCCCAGCTCCCTCAGCCCCTGCAACGCGGCGGCGAGCCGATCGGTGTCGCCGGTCTCGAACGAGCCCGTGACCCGAATCTCGTGCGTGAAGCCTGCGCCTCCGGCGGGGAGGCCGGTCACGGTGAACGTCATGGCGCGAGCCGAGGCCCCGCCCCCCAAGATGACGGCTGCCGCAACGACGAAGGCGACGAGAGCCGCCGTGCCGACTGCTCGGGAAATTCCTGACTTTGCGCCGTTCCAGTCCGGACCCGGCTCGACCCGTGGCATTTGCTGCCTCCGCATGACCTGGGTCGTTTATCTGCCCGGCCATACAACTGCGGAAGCATCATCGGTTCCGGATTGGAAGCAATTCGGAGGCGCTCAGGGCGCCTCGCGCCGCGCCTCGTCGCCCCGCTCAGCCTCGTCGAAAGCAGTCTTGATCATCCACCAGCAGAACAGGACGGCGAAAAGGGCGAGCGCCAGGCCGAAGGCCAGGATGCCGAAGTCGCGGGCGGCGCCCGCCATGAACAGGCCGGCCAGGCCGAGCAGGCCGGTGAAGATGCCCATGAACCAGTGAGACATGTTCCTTCTCCTCAATCGTCGTCGAACAGGATGCGGCCGGCCGACCCGTCGGGATCGTCGTACTGGCCGTTGCGCAGCGCCCACAGGAAGGCCGCGAGCGCGAGAAGCCCCAGCAACAGGGCGATCGGCACGAGGACCAGCAGGCTGTCCATCAGCGCGCCTCCGTCGGCCGCCGCGCGCCGAGCCGCAGTGCGTTGCCGATCACCAGCAGCGAGGAAGAGGACATGGCCACTGCGGCGACGAGCGGCGTCACCTCGCCCAGGATGGCGAGCGGCACGGCGCTCAGGTTGTAGAGCAGCGCCAGCGCCAGGTTCTGGCGCACCAGCCGATCGGCGCGGCGCGCGACCTCGAGCGTCTCTACAACCGGCGCCAGCGCATCGCCTTGGAAGACGGCATCGGCGGAATTCTGGGTCGCCTCGGCGGCCGTCGTGGGCGACAGCGAGGCGTGGGCAGCGGCAAGCGCCGGCGCATCGTTCAGCCCGTCGCCGACCATCAGCACCTTGTGGCCTTCCGCGGCGAGCGCGGCGAGACGCCGGGCCTTGCCAGCCGGGGTGGTTTCGGCGCGCCAGGTCGCGATGCCGGCGGCGCGTGCGGCCTCGGCAACCGCAGCCGGGCGGTCGCCGGATAGCAGCTCGACCATCATACCGCGTGCCCGCAGCGCGGCGACGGTCGCGGCCGCATCGGGACGCAACGTGTCGGCGAAGGCGAATCGGTACGGCCGATGACCCGTGCGGACGAACCACAGCTCCGAGCGCCCATCATCGAGCGGATCGGCAACGCCACAGAACGCGGCCGATCCGAGCCGCGCATCGCCGGCCGCGAGACCCTGTCCCGGATGCTCGACCACGCCGTCGGCCAGCGGCGCATCGGGTACGGCACGTACCAGTGCGCGGGCCAGCGGGTGGCGGGAGGCGGTAGCCAGAGACGCGGCGTGACGACGGATCTCCGGACCTTCGGGCGCCTCGACCAGCTCGGGCCGGCCGAGCGTCAGCGTACCGGTCTTGTCGAGCACGACATGATCGACTTGCGCCAGACGCTCCAGCGCGGTTGGTGACAGAAGCAGCACGCCGGAGCGCAGCAGGCGCGTGCTCGCCACGACCTGCACGACCGGCACGGCGAGCGCCAGCGCGCAGGGGCAGGTGATGATCAGCACCGCGGTCGCGACCAGCAGCGCGCGGTCCCAGGCGAGACCGCCCAGGAACATCCAGCCGACGAAGGTGAGCAGCGCGGTGGCATGCACGACCGGTGCGTAGGCGCGCGCCACCCGGTCGGCGATGGCCACGAAGCGGGAGCGGCCGCGTTCCGCGGCTTCGACCAGCCGCACGATCTCGGCCAGCAAAGTCCGCTCGCCGGCCGCCGTGACGCGCACGCGGAGCGCCCCGCCGAGATTAACCATGCCGGCGAAGACCTTCGTGCCGGGGCTCACGGCCTGCGGCACGCTCTCGCCGGTGACCAGCGAGGCGTCGAGCGTCGAGAGTCCCTCGCTCACGACGCCGTCTGCGCCCAGCCGCTCGCCTGCGGCGACCAGCAGCACGTCGCCCGGCGCCAGCGCGTCGACGCAGCGCGCCGCGGTACCGCCATCCGCCGTGACGACAGTGGCGCTGCGGCTCGCCAGCGCCATCAGCGCGCGCACGGCGTGACGCGCCCGGCCGCGCGCACGGCGGTCGAGGTAGCGGCCGATCAGCAGGAAGAAGAGCAGGGTGATCGCCGAATCGAAGTAGGCATGCTGCTCGCCCGCCCAGGCCTCGTGCAGGCTGACGATGCAGGCCAGCGTGACACCGATCGAGATCGGCACGTCCATGTTGGTGCGGCCCGCGCGCAGAGCGGCGAGCGCCGAGCGAAAGAACGGCCGGCCGGCATAGGCCACCGCCGGCAGCGCGATCGCGGCCGAGAGCCAGTGGAACAGCGTGCGCGTCGCCTCGCCCATCGAGCCGTCGTGACCCGACCAGACGGCGACCGAGAGCAGCATGACATTGGCGGCGGCGAAGCCCGCGACGGCGAGCGCGCGCAGGAGCTCGCGCGCCTCGCGGTCGTCTTCCGCGGTAGCCGCGAGCGCATCGTAGGGGGCGAGCCGGAAACCCAGCGCCGCGACCAGGCCGGCATGGGCGTTGGCCTCGGCCGGCGTGCCGCGCCAGGCGAGCGACAGGCGGCGCGTCGAGAGATGCACCCGCGCCTTCGTGACCGCCGGGTTGCGCGCCAGCAGGCTCTCGATCAGCCAGACGCAGGCCGCGCAGTCGAGCCCGTCGACCAGCAGCTCGAGCGCCGTCTCGCCCTTGCCGGACTCGCGGGCATGGCTGGCGAAGTCCGTCTCGAGCGGCTCCGGCCGGCGGGCATGCCGCTCCTCGAGGCGCAGGTAGAAGCTCTCCAGCCCGGCCGCGCCGATGATCGCATGGGCGCTGGCGCATCCGCTGCAGCAAAACAGCGCGTCGGCGGAGGCGCGCACGGGCGCTCCGCAATGGGCGCAGGCATGAGCGGCGCGAGCGGCGGGGGGCGCGGCGAAGAGCGCGGCGTCGGTCATTCGAGGAACATGCGGCGCGTCTGGGCGAAGCGCTGCCCGTCGCGCTCGACGACGATGTCTAGATCCCAGTTGCCGCGCGCCGGCAGCGCGGCGTAGCCCGCGTGGCGGCCGGCATCGACCGCGGCCATCGTGACACCGAGAGGCGGCCGCTTCTCGGCCGGCCGCACCAGCTCGACGGTGACGCGCGCACCGTCGAGGGGCGCGCCGGTGCGATCCGTCAGGACGAGCTCGAGGCGGTCGCTCCGCGGGCGCCAGTTCGCCTCGATCCGCCAGCCCAGCGTGTCACGCGCCTGCTGGGCGGCGACGACGTCGTTGTAGCGCAGCCCGCGGTCGCGCGGCTTGGGCGTATAGAGGCCGGAGAACGAGCCGACGGCGAACCAGATCATGACGCCGTTGACGGCGACGACGATCGCGAAGCCCAGCACGAAGAGCCAGGGGATGTGGCGGCTGCGGCGGGCGAGAGCGGCGGCTGTCATGGCATGTCTCCTCAACGTCCAGGGCCGACGAACACCGCGTCGTGGCGCGCATCGCTCTTCCGCGCGCTGTCGCGCACGGCGAAGGCGATGGATTTCGAGCCGGCGGGCGCCGCCGCGGCGGGCACGGTCACGAAGACGCGGAACGTGCCGACCGAGTCGGCATGGACCGTGAGCCTGGCGGAAGGTCCACTGCCCTCGACCTCGGCGCCGACGAAGCCCAGCCGCGCCTGCGGCAGTCCATCGACGGCGAGCTGGAACTGCTGCTCCTGCCGCTGCTTGTTCAGGATCTTCACGGTGTAGGAGTTGCGGATATCGCCGTTCGAGAGCCGCACGAAGTTGGGGCTGCGGTCGCGCTGGACCGTAAGCTCCGTCGTGGTCCGCAGGAGAAAGGCCACCGCCATGACGACGGCGACGACCAGCAGGAGGCTGGCATAGAGCACGGTGCGCGGCCGGATCGGCCGCCAGCGCACGCCCGCGCCCCCCTTGTCCTTCTCCTTGGCCTGCTGATCGGCCAGCGTGTCCCAGCGGATCAGGCCACGCGGGCGGCCGACCTTGTCCATGGTCTGCGTACAGGCATCGATGCAGAGGCCGCAGCCGATGCATTCGATCTGCTGGCCGTCGCGGATGTCTATGCCGGTCGGGCAGACGGCGACGCAGAGCCGGCAGTCGACGCAGTCGCCGCGGCCGTCCCAACCGTCTCCCGCCTTGTGCTTGCCACGCTGCTCGCCGCGGAAGATCTTCACCAGCGTGGTCGGCGCGTCGACATAGTAGAAAACCCAGGCGCCCCCGGTCGCGGCGGCGATGGCGAGCCAAGCCGTATGCTTCAGCGCCTTGCGTGCCGCCTTCGCCGCCGACATCGGCTGGCGGTCGATCCGCATGCGCTCGTTGCGATCGCCCTCGATCAGCCGTTCGATCCACATGAAGAGGTCGGTCCAGACCGTCTGCGGACAGGTGAAGCCGCACCACACCCGGCCGAACAGCGAGGAGGCGAAGAACAGGCCGAAGGCGCCGAGGATCAGGAAGCCGGTGACGAAGTAGATCTCCTGCGGCCAGATCACCACGTCAAAGAACCAGCCGCGACGGCCGTCGAGGTCGATCAGGATCGCCTGGCTAGGAGCGCCAGGGCCGCGGTCCCAGCGGATCCACGGCACGATGTAGTAGAGGCCGAGCAGCAGGACGAGGACCGCCCACTTGACGTTGCGCCAGAGTCCGGCGACCGCGCGGGGATAGACCTTGATCCGGGTGACGTAGAGCGGCAGCGCCTCTTTCTGCGTGCGCAGGGAGACCGCGTCGTCATCGTTGAGCCGGACATCCATCGGCCACCCGCATCGTGCCTAACGGCCGCCGCCCAGGGCGTGGACGTAGACCGCGAGCATCTTCATCGTCGCCTCGTCGAGGCGGCCGCTCCAGGCCGGCATACTGCCGTTGCGCGCATAGAAGATGGACCGGTAGACCGAGTCGCGGTCGCCGCCGTAGAGCCAGAGCCCGTCGGCGAGGTTCGGTGCCCCCAGCTCCTGGTTGCCCTTGCCCTCGGCGCCGTGGCAGGCGACGCACTGCTCCTGGAAGATCTTGGCGCCTTCCGGCGTGGCCTTCGCCCGACCCGAGAGGCTCAGCACGTAGTCGGTGACGGCAGCCACCTGCGCGCCGGTCAGCATGCTATCGGCGCCGAAGCGCGGCATCATCGACTGGCGCGACTTGTCGTCGGCGTTGCGGATGCCGTGCCGGATCGTGGCGTAGATCTGGTCGAGGCCGCCGCCCCAGATCCAGTCGTCGTCGACCAGGTTGGGGAAGCCCGGGCTGCCGGCACCGCCGGCGCCGTGGCACTGCATGCAATTGGTCTGGAAGGCCGAACGGCCGCCCGCCATGGCGAAGTTGAAGAGCTCCGGCTCCTTGGCGATGTCGGCGAGCGGAGTGTTGCGGATGCGGTCGACGAAGACTGCCCGCACCTTGGCCTGAGCATCGAGCTCCTGCGTCAGCTCGGCCCGGCTCGAATAGCCGAGCACGCCGTTGGTATGACCGCCGAGCCAGGGCCAGGACGGGTAGAGCACGCAGTAGACGACGGCAAAGACGATGGTCGCGTAGAAGGTGTAGACCCACCAGGTCGGCAGCGGGGTGTTCAGCTCCTTGACGCCATCCCACTCGTGGCCGGTCGTGTCCTGGCCGGAGAGCGTGTCCTTCTCGATCTTGGTCGGCATGACGAGTCCTTCAGCGATCGTCGTTGAGCGGGATGCGGGAGTCGTTCTCGAAGCGCCAGCGATTGGCCGGGCGCCAGGCCCAGAAGGCGATGCCGCCGAAGACGAACACGGCCCACAGGGTCCAGATCGATCCGAGCAGCTCGTGCAGGGAATGGAGATCCATGGTCGCCTCCTATTGCCGCAGCCGCTCGGGCGGCAGGTCGCCGAAACGCACCAGCGTGCCCAGCATCTGCAGGTACGCCACCAGCGCATCCATCTCGGTGATCGACGTCGTCTCGGTGTTGAACTTGCCGACAACGGCGCGGGGATAGCGCTTCTCCAGGGCGGTCGGATCGCGATCGGGATCGACCTGCGCCTCCAGATCGGCCCGCGCGTTGGCGATCATCTCCTCGGTGTAGGGCGTGCCGACGATGCGCAGGGCCTTGTGGTGCTCGGCGATGTCGCCGTACTCGAGCTTCTTCTCGGCGAGGAAGGGATAGGCCGGCATGAT
>CAYRBQ010000060.1:0-12282 GCA_964422305.1 uncultured Reyranella sp.
CTGATCGCCCATCGCGAGCCGTCGATCCGGCTGCATCCCGCCGGATCGGGAGGCGGGCCATGACTGCCTCTCTGATCGAGGTCGAGCATCTCACCATGCGGTTCGGTGGCCTGGTGGCCATCGACGACGTCTCCTTCACGGCCATGCCGCGCGCCATCACCGCGATCATCGGGCCGAACGGGGCCGGCAAGACGACGGTCTTCAACTGCATCACCGGCTTCTACAAGCCGACGATCGGCCGGCTGACCTTGCGCGGCGAGGGAAGGGCCGAGTTCCTGCTCGAGCGAATGCGCGGCCACGAGATCGGCCAGCGCGCCAAGGTGGCGCGCACCTTCCAGAACATCCGGCTGTTTCCCGGCATGAGCGTCCTCGAGAACCTGATGGTGGCGCAGCACAACAAGCTGATGCGTGCCTCGGGGTGGAGCGTGCTCGGGCTGCTGGGCGTGGCGAGCTTCCGCCGGGCCGAGGCCGCGGCGATCGAGCTGGCGCGGACATGGCTCGAGCGCATCGGGCTGGTGGCCGACGCCGACCGGCCGGCCGGCGAGCTGCCCTATGGCGCGCAACGCCGGCTGGAGATCGCCCGCGCCATGTGCACGGAGCCGGTGCTGCTCTGCCTCGACGAGCCGGCGGCGGGCCTCAATCCGCGCGAGTCCGCCGAACTCAACCAGCTCCTGGTCTCGATCCGCGACCGCGACGGCATCGGCGTATTGCTGATCGAGCACGACATGAGCGTGGTCATGAACATCTCCGACCACATCGTGGTCCTCGACTACGGTCGCAAGATCGCCGAGGGCGAGCCGGCGGCGGTGCGCAACGATCCCGCGGTGATCCGCGCCTATCTCGGCACCGACCACGAGTCGATCGATGGCTGAGACCTCGATCCTCTCGGTGAAGGGCGTCGAGACCTTCTATGGCGCGATCCAGGCACTGCACGGCGTCGACCTCGAAGTGGCGCGTGGCGAGATCGTCACGCTGATCGGTGCCAACGGCGCAGGCAAGTCGACGCTGCTGATGACGATCTGCGGCAATCCGCGGGCGCGCAGCGGCAGCATTCGCCTCGACGGCGAGGACATCACGGCGCTGCCGACCCACGAGATCGTCCGACGCGGCGTGGCGCAGGTCCCCGAGGGAAGGCGCATCTTCGCGCGCATGAGCGTCTACGAGAACCTGCAGATGGGTGCGACGCTCGCCGATCCGGCGCACTTCAAGAGCGATCTCGAGCGCGTCTTCGCCATGTTCCCGCGGCTCGCCGAGCGTCGCGAGCAACGCGGCGGCACGCTGTCGGGCGGCGAGCAGCAGATGCTGGCGATCGGTCGCGCGCTGATGAGCCGGCCGCGCCTCCTGCTGCTCGACGAGCCGTCGCTGGGCCTCGCACCGCTGATCGTGCGGCAGATCTTCGAGTCGATCGGGCGCATCGCGCGGGAGGAGGGCGTCACGATCTTCCTGGTCGAGCAGAACGCCTTCCATGCGCTCAGGCTCGCCGACCGCGGCTATGTGCTGGCCAACGGCCGGGTGCGGCTGAGCGGCAGCGGCAAGGACCTGCTGGCCAATCAGGAGGTGAGGGCGGCCTACCTCGAAGGCGGCCACGGATGAGAGTTCTCTCATGAGCCCACTCGACACCTTCATGTTCGACTGGTTCGGCGACACATTCTTCAATGTGCTGCTGTTCAATCTGGTGTTGGTCGGGCCCGCATCTTTCGCGGCTGGACACGCCGTCGCGCTCACCTGGCGGCCATGGCTGCAGATCGTATTTTACACGGCGCTTCTTTCGGCGACGCTGCGCTTCCTCGACTATGCGCTGGCCAATGGCGAGCTGTGGTCGGGGGCGGGGTTCCTGCTCGGTTGGGCGGTGCAGCTCGCGATCGCGGCCTTCGCCTACCGGCTGACACGGGCGCGGCAGATGATCCGCCAGTATCCCTGGCTGTACCGGCGCAAAGGCTTGCTGGGCTGGGAGGAGCGGCACTAAGCTCTGTTTCATACTCCACGCAATTCGTGGAGGGGGCTCAACGGGGACAAGGAGACTCTAGATGAAGAAGTTTTATGGAACGCTGGCCGTCGCGGCCGTCGCCCTGATGGCGACGCCGGCGCTGGCCCAGATCAAGATCGGCACCGCCGGCCCGATGACCGGGTCGAACGCGGCGTTCGGCGAGCAGCTCAAGCGCGGCGCGACCATGGCGGTCGAGGATATCAACGCCGCGGGCGGCGTGAACGGCCAGAAGCTGCAGCTCATCGTCGGTGACGATGCCTGCGATCCCAAGCAGGCCACCGCGGTCGCCAACAAGATGGTGTCCGACAAGGTCGTCTTCGTGGCCGGCCACTTCTGCTCGGGCTCTTCGATTCCCGCGTCCGACATCTACAAGGAAGGCAAGATCCTGCAGATCACGCCGGCCTCGACCAACCCACGCCTGACCGACGAAGCGGCCGCCAAGGGCAACACCACGGTGTTCCGCACGTGCGGTCGTGACGACGTGCAGGGCGCCACGGTCGGCGCCTACATCAACAAGTTCCACAAGGGCGCCAAGATCGCGATCCTCCACGATAAGTCGCCTTACGGTAAGGGCGTGGCCGACGAGACCAAGAAGGCCCTGAACAAGGGCGGCACGCGTGAGGCCATGTACGAGGCCTACAACGACACCGACAAGGATTTCGCCGCTCTCATCAACAAGATGAAGCAGGCTAAGATCGACATCATCGTGCTCGGCGGCTACCACACCGCGGGCGCGCTGATCATCAAGCAGGCGCGCGAGCAGGGCCTGATGGCCCAGATGATGGGCTTCGACTCGCTCGAGACGGCAGAGTTCGCCCAGCTTGGCGGCGCGGCCACCAACGGCGTGCTGATGTCGTTCCCGCCCAAGGCCGAGGACGATCCGAAGAATGCCGCGCTCGTGAAGAAGTTCCGCGACGCCAAGTACAACCCGGAAGGCTACACGCTCTTCAGCTACGCCGCGGTCAAGGCGTGGGCCGACGCCGCCAACAAGGCGAAGTCGACCGATGCGGCGGCCGTCGCGGCGGCGCTGCGCTCGGGCAAGTTCGACTCCGCCGTGGGAGTGCTCGAGTTCGACGCCAAGGGTGACATCAAGAACGCGGTCTACGACATCTACGTGTGGAAGGACGGCAAGTCGTTCCCGTCGGTGAAGTAAGCCATCCGACCGTTCTCGGGAGAGGCCCGGCGTAAGCCGGGCCTTTTTCGTTCCAGATCAGTGTCTTGTGGGTGGTCTCCCATGATTTTGGGGGACCGTGACATTGCGGCCCCGGATATGGTATCCGGGGGCTCAACAGCTAGAGGGGATCGATCGTCGAGATGCCGGGGGGCGCCATCGCGGTCGCGTCGGATCACGCCGGCTTCGACCTAAAGGAGATTCTCAAGCGCGACCTGCAAGAAGCGGGTCACGAGGTGCTCGATCTCGGCACCAATTCGACCGCCTCAGTCGACTATCCGGACTTCGGCAAGGCGATGGCCGACGCCATCGCGTCCGGCAAGGCCAAGCGCGGGGTTCTCGTCTGCGGCACCGGCATCGGCATCTCGATCGCGGCCAACCGCAATCCCAAGGTTCGCGCGGCGCTGGCCCACGACGTCACCTCCGCCAAACTGAGCCGCGAGCACAACGACGCCAACGTGGTCGCCTTCGGCGCCAGGCTGATCGGCGTTGAGACGGCGCGTGAGGCATTGAAAGTCTTCCTGGATACCGAATGGGCTGGCGGGCGTCACGCCGGCCGCGTCGACAAGCTTTCGAAGGGTTGAACGACATGAGCCAAGCCGCTGCCAAGATGGGCGATTCGCCGCTACCGATGTTCACCAGGAGCCTCGCCGAGGCTGACCCCGCGATCGATGCCGTGCTGAAGGGCGAGTTGCACCGCCAGCGGGAGCAGATCGAGCTGATCGCCTCGGAGAATATCGTCTCGCGCGCCGTCCTCGAGGCGGCGGGCTCGGTGCTTACCAACAAGTACGCCGAAGGCTATCCGCGGCGGCGCTACTACGGCGGCTGCGAGGAGGTCGACAAGGCCGAGGACCTCGCCATCGAGCGCGCCTGCAAGCTGTTCAATTGCGGATTCGCCAACGTCCAGCCGCACTCCGGCGCCCAGGCCAACCAGGCCGTGTTCATGGCGCTGCTCAAGCCCGGCGACACCTTCCTCGGCATGTCGCTGTCCGAGGGCGGCCATCTCACGCACGGCTCGCCGGCCAACCAGTCGGGCAAGTGGTTCAAGGTCCTGTCGTACGGCGTGAAGCCCGACACGCACCTGATCGACTACGAGCAGATGGAAGAGCTGGCGCGCAAGGAGAAGCCCAAGCTGATCATCGCCGGCGCCTCGGCCTATTCGCGCCACATCGACTTCGCGCGCTTCCGCAAGGTCGCCGACGAGATCGGCGCCTACTTCATGGTCGACATGGCACATTATGCGGGCCTGGTCGCGGCCGGCGTCTATCCGAGCCCGCTGCCGCACGCCCATGTCGTGACGACCACGACCCACAAGACGCTGCGCGGCCCGCGCGGCGGCATGATCCTCTCGACCGACGCCGAGCTCGGCAAGAAGATCAACTCGGCGGTGTTCCCCGGCCTGCAGGGCGGCCCGCTGATGCACATCATCGCCGCCAAGGCGGTGGCGTTCGGCGAGGCGCTGCGGCCCGACTTCAAGATCTACGCGCAGAACGTGATCGACAATGCCCGCGCGCTCGCCGCGGCGCTGACCGAGCGCGGGCTGAAGATCGTCTCCGGCGGCACCGACAGCCACGTCATGCTGGTCGACCTGCGCCCCAAGAAGGCGACCGGCGTGTCGGCCGAGAAGGTGCTCGACCGCGCCGGCATCACGGTGAACAAGAACAGCATTCCGGGCGATCCGGAGAAGTACACGATCACGTCGGGCGTGCGGCTCGGCTCGCCGGCCGGCACGACGCGCGGCTTCGGCGTCGCCGAGTTCCGCCAGGTCGGCCATCTGATCGCCGACGTGCTCGACGGCATCGCCAAGAACGGCCCGGACGGCGACGCCCAGGTCGAAGCCCAGGTTCGCGCCAAGGTCCACGCCTTGTGCGGGCGCTTCCCGATCTACCGCGACTGACAACGCACAAGCACGAATAACAGGGGGACGAGATGCGCTGTCCATTCTGCGGTCACGAGGACACACAGGTTAAGGACTCGAGACCGACCGACGACAATTCGGCGATCCGCCGGCGGCGTTACTGCCCGTCGTGCGGCTCGCGTTTCACGACCTTCGAGCGCGTGCAGCTCCGCGAGCTGACGGTGGTGAAGAAGAACGGCCAGCGGGTGGCGTTCGACCGCGACAAGCTTGCGCGTTCGATCCAGGTCGCCTGCCGCAAGAGGCCGGTCGATCCGGAGCGCACGGAGCGCGTGGTCAACGGCATCGTGCGCCGGCTCGAGAGCTCCGGCGAGAGCGAGATCCCCTCGACGCAGATCGGCGAGCTGGTGATGGACGCGCTGCGCGCGCTCGATCCGGTGGCCTATGTGCGCTTCGCCTCGGTCTATCGCAATTTCCGCGAGGCCAAGGATTTCGAGGAGTTCATCTCGGACCTCGCCGAGACCAACTTCAAGGACTGACGGCGATGATGCGCGCGGCGTTAGCGCTGGCGCGCCGGTCGCTCGGCCGCACTTGGCCCAATCCCGCCGTCGGCTGCGTGATGGTGCGCGATGGCCGCGTGATCGCGCGTGGCCGCACGCGGGACGGCGGCCGGCCGCACGCGGAGGCCGATGCGATCGCGCAGGCCGCCGACGTCGGAGTGTCGCTGAAGGGCGCGACCGCCTACGTGACCCTGGAGCCATGCTCGCATCATGGTCGAACGCCGCCTTGTGCCGATGCGCTGGCGAATGCAGGCGTGGCGCGCGTCGTGTCGGCCATCGAGGATCCGGATCCGCGCGTGAGGGGGCAAGGGCATGCCCGGCTGAAGGCGGCAGGCATCGAGGTCGCGGTCGGCGAGGGCGCGGCCGAAGCGGCCGAGATCAATGCCGGGTTCTTCCTGCGCGTGGGCGAAGGACGGCCGCTCTTCCATCTCAAGATCGCGAGCTCGCTGGACGGGCGCATCGCCACGGCGGCGGGCGAGAGCAAGTGGATCACCGGCGAGGCCGCCCGCAACGACGGCCATCGTCTGCGCGGCATCCACGACGCGATCCTGGTCGGCGCGTCGACGGCGGCGGCGGACGATCCCGACCTCGGCTGCCGGCTGCCCGGACTTGCGGCGCGTTCACCGGTGCGCATTGTGCTCGACTCGCAGGCGCGGCTCTCGCCGGCATCCAAGCTCGCGACCACGGCACGCGAGCGGCCGGTGTGGTTGCTCTGCACCGGTGCGGCGCCGGCGGAGCGGCGCGAGGCTCTGGCGAAGCTCGGCGTCGAGATCGTCGAGGTGGCGGCAGCGGCCGACGGCCGTATCGACATCGCGGCGGCGGCACAGGCATTGGGGGGGCGCGGGCTGACGCGCGTGCTGGTCGAGGGGGGCGGCCGGGTTGCGGCTTCCTTCCTGATGGCCGGCCTCGTCGATGGCGTCTCGGCCTATCGGGCGGGCCTGATCCTGGGCGGAGACAGCCGCTCTGCGGTCGGGGAACTGGGCCTCGACCGGCTCGGTTCCGCGCCCCGGCTGCGGCTGGTTTCGGCGCGGCAACTGGGCGGCGACACGCTGGAAACCTGGGCGCGGGAGCCTTAAGTAGCGGCCATGTTCACAGGCATCGTCACCGACATCGGCGAGATCGTCTCGGTCGAACCGGGCGGCCGGGGAAGTGGCGCGCCGGGAGATCGCCGCTTCGTCATCCGCACGAAACACGACCTCGCGCCGATCGCCATCGGCGCTTCGATCGCCTGCTCGGGTTGCTGCCTCACGGTGGTGGAGAAGAGCCGCGACACGTTCGCGGTCGAGGTCTCGGCCGAGAGCCTGGACAAGACCCATCTCGGCGACTGGAAGGTCGGCAGCCGCATCAACCTCGAGCTCTCGCTGAAGCTCGGCGACGAGCTGGGCGGCCACCTGGTCTACGGCCATGTCGACGGAGTCGGGCGCATCGTCTCGATGACGCCGGAAGGCGGCAGCGTGCGCTTCGTGTTCGAGGCGCCGCCCGAGCTGGCGCGCTTCGTCGCCGCCAAGGGCTCGGTGGCGATCGACGGCATTTCGCTCACGGTCAATGAAGTGGACGGCAACCGCTTCGGCGTGAACGTGATTTCACACACCCAGGCGGCTACCACGATGGGCCAGGCCAGGGCCGGCCAGCGGGTCAACCTTGAGGTGGATATGCTCGCGCGTTACGTTGCGCGACTGTTGGAGCACGGAAAATCATGAGCGCGCTCGAAAAGGACGCCTGGCGGATCACCTTCTCGGAAGTGAAGGCCGCGGCCGAGGACATCATCGAGGAAGCCCGCAAGGGCCGGATGTTCATCCTCGTCGACGACGAGGACCGCGAGAACGAGGGCGACCTCGTGATCCCGGCGCAGTGGGCGACGCCCGACGCCATCAACTTCATGGCCAAGCATGCGCGCGGCCTGATCTGCCTGGCGTTGACGCGCGAGCGTGTCGAGCAGCTCGGCCTGCCGCTGATGTCCCAGAACAACCGCACCCGCCACTCGACCGCCTTCACGGTCTCGATCGAGGCGCGCGAGGGTGTGACGACCGGCATCTCGGCGGCAGATCGCGCGCGCACCGTCGCCGTCGCGATCGATCCGTCGTGCGGCCCGCACGATATCGTGACGCCGGGCCATGTCTTCCCGCTGGTCGCCCGTGACGGCGGCACGCTTGAGCGCACGGGGCACACGGAGGCCGCGGTCGACCTCGCGCGGCTCGCCGGCCTCACGCCGGCCGGCGTGATCTGCGAGATCATGAACGACGACGGCACGATGGCCCGTCGCAACGACCTCATCACCTTCGCGCAGCGCCACGCGCTCAAGATCGGCACGATCGCCGACCTGATCGCCTACCGCCGCCGCTACGACTCGATCGTCAAGCGGATCAGCGAGACCAAGCTCGACAGCACCTACGGTGGCGACTTCCGCTGCGTCGTCTACACCAACAAGGTGACGATGGCGCAGCATGTCGCGCTGGTGAAGGGCGACCCGGCGACCGGCGGCCCGATCATGGTGCGCATGCACGCCGTCAACCTGTTCACCGACACGCTGGGACAGCGCAGCGGCGGCCGCGGCGGCGAGATCGAGGCCTCGATGCGCGAGATTTCCAAGGAAGGCCGCGGCATCATCGTGCTGATCCGCGAGCCGCTCACCGTCGTGCTGGCCGAGCAGCGCCGTCGCGCCGGCGAGCCGGTCGAGCCGGCGGGGCAGGAGCTGCGCGACTACGGCGTCGGCGCCCAGATCCTGATCGATCTCGGGGTGAAGGAAATGGTGCTGCTGACCAACAGCAAGAAGAGCGTCGTCGGCCTCGAGGGCTTCGGCCTCAAGATCGTCGGCCAGAAGCCCGTCCCCGGCCGCCCCGCCCAAAAGCTATAGTGCACTGATCATGTCGACACGGACCGAGAACCCGACGGCCCGCCCGGCCGTCGCCGGCGTCAAGGGCGCGCGCATCCTGATCGTGGAGTCGCGCTACTACGCCGACATCGCCGACGCGCTGATCGAGGGCGCCGAGGCCGAGATCAGGAAGAACGGCGCGAGCTCGGAGCGCGTCATCGTCCCGGGCGCCTTCGAGATTCCCGGCGCGATCGCGCTGGCGGCAGCGAAGAAGGGCAAGGGCTATGACGGATTCGTGGCGCTGGGCTGCGTCATCCGTGGCGAGACCACGCACTACGATTATGTCTGCGGCGAGAGCGCGCGCGGGCTGATGGATCTCGCGATCTACAAGAAGCTGGCCATCGGCTACGGCATCGTGACGGTCGACAATGTCGAGCAGGCGCGGGCGCGCGCCTTCACCAACCGCGGCGACAAGGGCGGCGACGCGGCGCATGCCTGCCTCGCCATGGTCGCGTTGCGCCGCCGCTGGAAGAAATCGTGAGCGATCGCCCCAGCCCCGGGCCAGTTTCCGGGCCGAGCCGTCGTCAGGCAGCGCGGCTGGCGGCGGTGCAGGCGCTCTACCAGTGGCAGGAGGGCGAGCACGCCCCGGCCGAGATCATCGAGCAGTTCCTCAAGGTGCGGACCGGCGAGACGGGCGAGGGCGGCATGCGCCGCGACGCCGACCGCCCGCTGTTCAAGGACGTGGTCGAGGGCGCCGCCTTGCACAAGGACGAGCTGCAGGCCATCGTGACGGGCGCGCTCGCCGAGGGCTGGACCTGGGCGCGCGTCGATCGGCTTGTACGGGCCATCCTGATGGCCGGCGCCTACGAGCTGGTCCATCGCAAGGACGTGCCGCCGAGGGTCGCGATAAACGAATATGTCGAGGTCGCGCACGCTTTCTACGACAAGGGCGAACCGACCTTCGTGAACTCCGTTCTCGACCGCGTGGCACGCCAGGCGCGCTCCGCCGAACTGGCGAAGTAGAGCCATGGCGCGGCGCCGGCGCATCGGCGAGTTCGAACTGATCGCCCGCTATTTCGCGCCGCTCGCCCGAGGCTTCGCGGGCGCCGGCGGGCTGAAGAGCGACAATGCCTTCCTCGCGGCCGACCGGAAGCACGATCTGGTGGTGAAGACCGACACGGTTGTGTCGGGCGTCCATTTCCTCACCCACGAGGCGCCCCAGCGCGTCGCGGCCAAGGCGCTGCGCGTCTGCCTCAGCGATCTCGCAGCGGGCGGGGCCGTACCCTTCGCCTACCAGCTTTCGCTCGCGCTGTCGTCGCGCTGGACCGAAGATTGGGTGGCAAGATTCGCGTCCGGTCTCGCCGCCGACCAGCGACGCTATGGCGTCGTGTTGTGCGGCGGGGACACCGTGGTAACGCCGGGCCCGCTCACCGTGACCATCACCGCGTTCGGCAAGGTGGCGCGCGGCAAGGGGCTGGCCCGCGACGGCGCGCGGGCAGGGGACGAGCTTTGGGTCAGCGGCACGATCGGCGACGGCGCGCTCGGCCTGCTCGCGGCGCGCAAACGGCTGCCCGGTCTCAAGGCGGCGCAACTGACGTCGCTCGAGCTGCGCTTCCGTGTACCGCAACCGCGCGCCACCCTCGGCCGACGACTGCCGGGCATCGCCACGGCGGCCGCCGATGTCTCCGACGGCCTGCTCGCGGATGCCGGCCACATCGCCGACGCGTCGCATCTCGCCGTCACTATCGAGCGCGACTCCGTGCCCCTGTCGGGAGCCGCGCGCAGCGCCGTGGCCCGACGGCCGGCCCTGTGGTCCATGATCCTGGGCGGCGGCGACGATTACGAGCTCGTGATGGCGGTGCCGCGGCGCCGGCGAGCGCCGTTGCTGGCGGCGGCGCTGGCGGCCGGCGTGAAGCTGACGCGCATCGGCCGCTTCACACGCGGTGAGGGCGTTCGCCTCACGGTCGGCGGCAAGTCCGCGGCGGCACCGCGCAAGGGCTACGTCCACTTCTAGGTTGCGCCGGCCGCGTATCAGGATCGCGTGACCGGCCTAGCGCCGGGGACGCTTTTGACTAGAGTGCGCGCCCAATGGATGGCTCGACACGGGTTCAGGAAACGTCGGCGGAAAAGCGGGGCGGCATGCCGCGCCGCTCGATGCGCAACATCGTCCTGCTGGCGATCTGCCAGGCGCTGACGCAGAGCAGCAACACGCTGATGTTCGCGTCGTCGGCGCTCGCCGTGCTGACGATCGCGCCGGACATGCGCATGTGGGCCAACCTGCCCGTCACGATGCAGCACCTCGGCGTCATGCTGTCGGTGTTCCCGGCGTCGATGCTGATGATGCGCTACGGCCGCAAGCTCGGCTTCCGCAGCGGCTCGCTGATGGGCATGACGGGATCCTCGTGCGCCGCCATCGGTCTCGGCCTCGGCAGCTTCCCGATGATGTGCCTCGGCGGCATCTTCCTGGGCTACGCCATCGCCAACATGCAGCTCTACCGCTTCGCCGCCGTCGAGCTGGCGCCCGGCGCCTTCCGCGCGCAGGCGATCTCCTACGTGACGGCGGGCGGGGTGCTGGCCGGCATCCTGGGGCCGAGCCTGGCGCGCTTCACCCCGGATCTCTGGCAGCCCCTGTTCCAGGCGAGCTTCGTGGGCGTCATCATCATCCACATCCTCGTATTCCTCGTGCTGGGCTTCATCGAGTTCCCTCAGGTCAAGACGGAGGAGGCATCCGGGCCGCAGCGGCCGCTGCTCGAGATCGTGACGCAGCCCGCCTACATGGTGGCCTGCACCGGTGCGATCATCGCCTTCGGCGTCATGTCGTTCGTCATGGCGGCCTCGCCGCTCGCCATCGTCCAGTGCGGGCTGAGCGCTACCGAGGCGCCGGTGACGATCTTCGTACATGTCATGGGCATGTTCGTGCCGTCCTTCTTCACCGGGCACCTGATCTCCCGCTTCGGCGTTTTCAACATGATGATCGCGGGGGCCGTCCTGCTGGTTGCCGGCGTGGCGGCTGCCCTCATGGGCGTCACCGAATGGCACTTCCGCGCAGCTCTGAGCCTCAACGGCGTGGGCTGGAACTTCCTGTTCGTCGGCGCCACCACGCTTCTCACCACCACCTATCGGCCGGCCGAGCGCGGCAAGGCGCAGGCGTTCAACGACTTCATGGTGTTCGGCGTCACGGCGACGGCCAGCCTGATGGCGAGCGTGGTCCTCGAGCTCGAAGGCTGGGCGGTGCTGAACTACCTGGCGCTCGCCATGGTGCTCGTGGCCCTGGTCGTGGTCGTCACTTTCAGGTTCCGCCATCCGGCGCGGGTCTGACGCCCAAGCCCTTGAGCCAGCGGGGCTTTTCCCGCGTCCCGAGTTGCGCAGACACGGCCGTTCTGTCATTTTCCGCCCGCCTCGCGCCGGGGGGAGTTTCGTACTTCGGGCTGCGATGCGCTGAAAGCGCTGTAAAAACAACAGGTTAAAATCGCAATGTCCACCATTCTTTGGGCTGTCATCGGCTGTGGCGTCATCGCCCTGCTGTATGGCGTCATCACCGCCTCGCGGGTCATGGCGTCCGACGCCGGCACCCCGCGCATGCAGGAAATCGCTCAGGCCGTCCAGGAAGGCGCCGCCGCCTACCTGCGGCGCCAGTACACCACCATCGGCATCGTCGGTGTGGTCGTGCTGGTGATCCTGTTCATCCTCCTCGGCAAGTATGCGGCCATCGGCTTCCTGATCGGCGCCGTGCTGTCGGGGGCCGCGGGCTTCATCGGCATGAACGTCTCGGTCCGCGCCAATGTGCGCACCGCGGTGGCCGCGCAGAAGAGCCTGGGGCAGGGCCTCGACCTCGCCTTCAAGTCGGGCGCCATCACCGGCATGCTGGTGGCGGGCCTCGCGCTGCTGGGCGTCGTC